>NZ_VSZV01000323.1:4286-5099 GCF_008919455.1 Rhizobium sp. PEPV16 | reverse complement strand
CGAGAAAGAGTGTCGAGCCCCCGGCGTCGCGCAAAGTCGTCGGCATGGGCGCGATAACCGGCCTCGCTTTCAAAATCGAGTGTCGTCGTCTTGGCGCCGGAGCGCGACAGGCGCAGGGCGAGCTGCTTGAACAGATCCGGCCGATGGCTTTCCCGCTCGATGCGCTCCAGCCGGGCTTGGGCGGTTTCGATGCGTTTCGCGGTCCAGACATTGCGGTCGACTTCTCTTTTCTCGAACCGCTTCTGGCCGGTTTGCTCATCGACGATCGGAACCTGAACCTTGACCTTCTCCACGCCATCCTTGCGCAAGGTGACGGTGTCGCCTTCTGAGATGCCACTCTCCTCGAGCGCCTTGGGCAAGCTGACGCCCCAAAGTCGATGAACGGATCCGTCCTCCGTCTTCACGTCGGCATAAGGGCTGTCGTCGGCATCCTCATCATTCGGCCGGAATTTGGCTTGTCCTGTTTCGACGAGCTCGCCGGTCACGCCGGCAGCATGATCGACACGCGGCTTCCTCCCCCATTCCGGCCTCGCTTCAAAATCTTCCTTGGCGGCATAGAGGTCAGCGCGGTCGCGATGCCGGGTCATCGACACATAGGTCAGATGTTGATCCATCATGCCGGTTGCGAGCACGAAGGTTCGCTCGACGGTGGCACCTTGTGATTTGTGAATGGTCGCGGCGTAGCCATGATCGACATTGCGATAGCTGTTCTCACTGATGACGACATCACGACCATTGTCGAGACGGACCGAGAGCAATGTGTCGCCACGTCTGTCGCCGGTGGAAACGACCGTGCCGAGCATGCCGTTCTTC
>NZ_VSZV01000323.1:3833-4276 GCF_008919455.1 Rhizobium sp. PEPV16 | reverse complement strand
CGTAGCCATGATCGACATTGCGATAGCTGTTCTCACTGATGACGACGTCCCGGCCATTGTCGAGACGCACCGAAAGCAATGTGTCGCCCCGTTTGTCGCCGGTGGATACGACCGTCCCGAGCATGCCGTTCTTGACATATTGCGGACCGAGACGGGGAGCACGTGGCTCGAGGAAGCGGGCATTCTCCAGAAAGATGATGCGGTCGCCGGCGGCGAATTCTCGTGCGCCGCGTTCGGTGCGGAAAGAGCGGCCCTCACCAAGCGCGCCCTCTCCCGTCATCACCGATCGCAGTGCCTCGTTCAGACGCTTCACGTCTTGATTGGTATGGGCAAGCACAAGAAGCTCGTCGCCGCGAATGCGAGATGTGTTTGCGCCTTCGGCAGGTTCCCGGACGAGCGCGCGACGGGCGTGCGCCCAATCGGAAACGATGCGTCCGACGATC
>NZ_VSZV01000323.1:2990-3823 GCF_008919455.1 Rhizobium sp. PEPV16 | reverse complement strand
GACCGAGACGGGGAGCACGTGGCTCGAGGAAGCGGGCATTCTCCAGGAAGATGATGCGGTCGCCGGCGGCGAATTCTCGTGCGCCGCGCTCGGTCCGGAAAGCGCGGCCCTCACCAAGCGCGCCCTCTCCTGTCATCACCGATCGCAGCGCTTCGTTCAGGCGCTTCACGTCTTGATTGGTATGGGCGAGTACAAGAAGCTCGCCACCGCGAAGACGACCGTCATTGCCTTCAAGGACCGACGTCTCGATTGCCAGTTTGCGCCCTTCGCTCCAATCGGCGACGATCCGCCCGATGACTTCGTCGCGCGTCTCTGCCTCGACAAGATGACCCTGCTGCGCATAGGCGTCGAGACCTTTCTCGGTCTCGCCACGAGCGAACAGCCGAGATGCCTCGCGCGCCCAGTCTTCGCGCTGGCGGCGCACGCCGGCGAGTTCGGCAAAACCGATCCGCTCGGTGATCGCCCGGAACGCCGCACCCGCCTGGATCGGCTGGAGCTGCATCGCATCGCCGACCAGCACGACTTTCGCCCCCGCCTGTTCCACGAGCTTCAGCACGCGGGCCATCTGCTGCGACGACACCATGCCGGCCTCATCGATGACAACCACATCGCCGCGGTGAAGCGTCTCGTGTCCATTGGCCCAGATGAGTTCCCAGGAGGCGAGTGTTCGCGATCTGATGCCGGAGCTGTCTTCCAGCCCTTCGGCGGCCTTCCCCGCAAGGGCAGCACCGATCACCCGGCGACCATCGTGTTCCCAGGCGACGCGAGCGGCGGCAAGCAGGCTCGACTTGCCGGCGCCAGCAAGGCCGACCACCGCAGCAATGCCATTGTCG
>NZ_VSZV01000323.1:1904-2980 GCF_008919455.1 Rhizobium sp. PEPV16 | reverse complement strand
TCCGCTCGGTGATCGCCCGGAACGCCGCACCCGCCTGGATCGGCTGAAGCTGCATCGCATCGCCGACCAGCACGACTTTCGCCCCTGCTTGTTCCACGATCTTCAACACACGCGCCATTTGCTGCGACGACACCATGCCGGCCTCGTCGACAACCACCACGTCGCCGCGGTGAAGCGTCTCGTGTCCATTGGCCCAGATGAGTTCCCAGGAGGCGAGTGTTCGCGACCTGATGCCGGAACTGTCTTCCAGCCCCTCAGCGGCCTTACCTGCAAGGGCCGCGCCGATCACCCGGCGGCCTTCGCTTTCCCAGGCAACACGTGCGCCGGCAAGCAGAGTCGATTTGCCGGCACCGGCAAGGCCGACCACGGCGGCAATGCCATTGTCACCGGTGATATGACGGACCGCGTCCACCTGCTCCGCATCGAGCCGAAAAGACTTTTCCGGATCTGCTGTTTCGACATTTTCGATCGCTGCGGCCACGCTCTCGGCCGAAACTGCAAAACCGCGACGTTCCGATAAAACCCGCGCGGACTGCGACATGTCATATTCAACGCGCAGTATCTCGCGCGTGGTAAAGACCGCGGGTTCCGCTGCCTTGCCCGTTTCGGCATCGACCTGCTGCGGCTTCAGCATGATGAGATCGTCAGACGCCATCAGCCGCGCCCGGATATTGGCGAAGACCGCGGGATCGTCGACGGTGCGGTGCAGCGCCTTGGCGATATCGCGCTCATCGAAGGTGGAGCGTTCGTTGCCGAGCTGCTTTAGCAGAAGCTCAGGATCGGCGAGCAACCGGTCCGCCATCTCCTGCCGGCGGGCGAGATCAGCCGGCGCGAAATACATCTCGGCACCCCGGCGGGAAAGGGCTGCCTTCTCCGGCCCGAGATGTCTTTGCGCGATGCCATCGAGACCCTGCTCGGCATAGGAGCGGCCATCGAGCCGGATCTCGTGGCCTGCAAGCGCCAGGTGCCGGTTGGCCGTTTCCGCCCAGGCGACCTTCCATGCCTTCATGGTTTCCTTGTCGCCGGCCCAGAGCTTGTAGACGATCCTGCCCTTTGGGCGGTCCGGC
Organism: Rhizobium sp. PEPV16; assembly: GCF_008919455.1. Lineage (NCBI taxonomy): Bacteria > Pseudomonadati > Pseudomonadota > Alphaproteobacteria > Hyphomicrobiales > Rhizobiaceae > Rhizobium > Rhizobium sp. PEPV16. Next base: position 1,913 of record NZ_VSZV01000323.1, on the reverse strand, counting down.
GTGACGACG
>NZ_VSZV01000323.1:195-1894 GCF_008919455.1 Rhizobium sp. PEPV16 | reverse complement strand
GCTGCCTTGCCCGTTTCGGCATCGACCTGCTGCGGCTTCAGCATGACCAGATCGTCCGACGCCATCAGCCGCGCCCGGATATTGGCGAAGTCTGCGGGATCGTCGACGTATCGATGCAACGCCTTGGCGATATCGCGCTCATCGAAGGTCGAACGTTCATTGCCGAGCTGCTTCAGCAACAGCGTAGGTTCGGCGAGCAGCCGGTCGGCCATTTCCTGCCGCCAGGCAAGGTCGGCCGGCGCGAAGTACATCTCGGCGCCCCTGCGGGAAAGGGCTGCCTTCTCCGGACCGAGATGTCTTTGGGCGATGCCATCGAGCCCCTGCTCGGCATAGGAGCGGCCATCGAGCCGGATCTCATGGCCTGCAAGCGCCAGATGCCGGTTGGCCGTCTCCGCCCAGGCGACCTTCCATGTCTTCATGGTCTCCTTGTCGCCGGCCCAGAGCTTGTAGACGATCCTGCCCTTTGGTCGGTCGGGCGTGACAACCCGCAACGGCGCGCCGTCTTCACCGGTGACCGCCACCTTCTTGCGTCCAAACCCCTCCTGCGTCAGCGGTCTTAGCGTCGTCATCAGATGGATGTGCGGATTGCCGTCCTTGTCGTGATAGACCCAGTCCGCGACCATGCCCTTGGACGTCAAATTGTCGCGAACGAACTCGCGCACCAGCGCGATATTCTCGGCCCGCGTCAGTTCCTCCGGCAAGGCGATGATCAGCTCACGCGCCAGCTGCGCGTCCGCCCGTTTCTCGAAAACATCGACCGCATTCCACAGCGCCTCGCTCGTCGCTGCAACGGTGCGACCGTCGATCGCCGCGCGCAGCCAAGCTGGGGTCCAGTCTGGGAGCGCCACCTCTTCATGCACCAATTCGGGCGCCCCGCCCCGATAGCTAAAGGACGTACCGGCCTGTTCGTCCATCATCCGGGCGCGGTGGCGATAAGCGGCGGCCGAGACGATGCTGCGCCCCGCCCCTCTGCTGATCACCTGCGCTCTGACGAACATGATCGCCACTGACGTCTCCACCATCATCCGGGCACGTCGCGACAGCGACGTATATTGCGCCCTCAAACCGATCGGACCGCAGGGTCGATGCCGCGTTTGCCGCCGCACACTAGTTTATTTAACTGATTTTTTCCAGGTAGTATATTCACCGGAAGCGTTCATCCCAACGAAAGGAACGTTGGACGGCGAGGTCTTTCCGGCTAGGTGAAGGCTTCTCATCCCGTCCAAGCTGGACAGCCGAACACTTCGCGGAAGAGTGCGGACGTCAACACTCCCGACTGCTCATCACGCCGAATGACCACCTAGTCAAGCAGGGTCATATGTCGGTCGCCACGCACAGGCGGACTACGATCGACACATGGAGATACCAACGAGTTTACGTTGGTATACCGCAAACTAGCTGGATCGACAGTCCAGCACACCCCGCTGCACAAGGAGGGGTCGCGGCCGTTTCCGGCGTCAGCCGATGGGGAGTGTCGAGGGGTGAAACCCCTGTAGCCCGGCGGCCGGTCGATCCGGCCGGCCAGGCTCACGAACACAGCGATAAGCCTCCGTCAGAACGGAGGCTCAGCGTCGATGCGGCCGTCCTGCTCGGCCCAGATCACCTCGCGTTCGGCAAGAGCCAGTTCGAGTTCGTTCTCGATCTGCCGACGCTCTTCTGGATCGGCGTTCCGCAGCTCGGCCTGCAGCAGCGCGATGAT
>NZ_VSZV01000323.1:0-185 GCF_008919455.1 Rhizobium sp. PEPV16 | reverse complement strand
AGGACGTACCGGCCTGTTCGTCCATCATCCGGGCGCGGTGGCGATAGGCGGCGGCCGAGACGATGCTGCGCCCCACCCCTCTGCTGATCACCTGCGCTCTGACGAACATGATCGCCACCGCCGTCTCCAGACCTTTCAAGCACGTCGCGACAGCGACGTATATTGCGCCCTCAAACCGATCGGAC
>NZ_VSZV01000001.1:0-252 GCF_008919455.1 Rhizobium sp. PEPV16 | reverse complement strand
TGCCAGCAGCCGCGGTAATACGTAAGAGACTAGTGTTATTCATCTTAATTAGGTTTAAAGGGTACCCAGACGGTCAAAATAACTATTAATCTGTTAATACTTGACTAGAGTTTTATGGACGAGGGTAGTACTTGAGGTGAAGAGATAAAATTCTGTTATACCAAAGGGACTCGGTAAAGGTGAAGACAACCCTCCATGTACAAACTGACGTTGAAGGACGAAGGCACAGAGAACAAACAGGATTAGAAACCC
>NZ_VSZV01000045.1:0-1495 GCF_008919455.1 Rhizobium sp. PEPV16 | reverse complement strand
CATCTCGGGCTCGAGCAGCAGCTCGGCGGGCGAAAAGCCGGTACCGCGCCAGAACCGGTTGAATGGGCGCACCGCTTCACTGGCATCAACGTTTATTCGCGTACGTTCACGCATGGGTCGTCTCTCCTTGGGCGGAAGTTTGGCGACGCGCCGCAATGCCGGCACACGAAGCCACGAGCCGGATTATTTGAACTTGTCGCGCATCGCATCGATGCCGGGGATGGTTTTGGTCAGATGCTGATGGGCGGGATCGAAGCGCTGGATCAGCCCCCGGCGATGCTTGCCGACGAGAATGGTAAAGATATAGCCCTGGTGCCCTGGCGAGGTGACCGTCGGGTGGTAACCCCGATCGACCAGGACAGTGTCGCCGTTGCGGGTCATGAGGATCTTGACCGGACCATCTTGGTCATAGGTGATCTGGCTGCCGAAACCGGTCTCGGGCTGGAAGCGGTAGTGATAGAGTTCTTCGTGCCGGGTCTCGACATCGCCGTCTTCGGTATCGTGTTTGTGAGGGGGATAGCCGGACCAGCAGCCTTCGCCGGCATAGAGTTCACTCACCAGCAGGTTGCCGCAGCGCCCGTTCTGCCGTTGGCCGAGCAGATGGACGATCCGCCGCTGGCTGTGCGTATCCGACGAGCCGACATTGACCGCGTCGACCTCATCCGGCGTGATGCGAAACGGGGCGTAACGCGTGTCGCAGAGGCCGCCGGCGATGGCGACTTCCGCTGCCGCGCCACGAGCCGATATCCGGACATTGGCGCCGACGGGCGCGTAAACCGAGTCCGCATCGCCTCCCCAGATATCGGCTCGCCGGCCCACCGCTTCGAACATGATGTCATCGACTTCGATATCCACCTGACCCGACAGCACGACGTAGAGGCTTTCGTGCGCGGGCAGCCGCCGGATGTCCTGCTCTTTGGAGGCGAGCGTGACGAGATCGAAGTAGATGAGATCGAGCGTCGTGGAGGAGGTATCCACAATGGGACGCTGCTCGGAGCGTGGAATGAATTCGGGCATCAATTGAACTCCGGAACGATACGGTCGGCAAAAGGATTAAGCGTCAGGGATTCGGCGTAATGACAGGCCACTGCGTGCCCATCGGCCGTGACGGTGCGTAAGCCCGGCACCTCCTGCTTGCAGAGCTCGGTGGCGTAGCGACAACGCGGATGAAATGCACAGCCGGGAGGCGGATGGGCGGGATCGGCAACCTCGCCCGCCAGCCGGATGCGCTGGCCGTGGCGGCGCATCCGCGGATCGGCGATCGGCACCGCCGAGAGGAGCGCTTCGGTGTAGGGATGGAGCGGGCGCGCGAAGATCTGCTCCGTCGGCGCCTTTTCGACCACCCGGCCGACATACATGACGGCAATGTTATCCGAGATATGCCGGACGACCGAGAGGTCGTGGGCGACGAAGAGATAGGTCAGACCATACTGTTCCTGCAGGTCCTGCAGGAGGTTGATGGTTTGTGCCTGCACGCTGACATCGAGCGCCGAGA
>NZ_VSZV01000015.1:0-536 GCF_008919455.1 Rhizobium sp. PEPV16 | reverse complement strand
CGATAACAAGAAGGACCGTAAAATTTACAGTTTTGGCGAATGGGTGCTGAACGTCAAGCTGCGCAGGTTGACCTACGGCGAAGATCAGGAGGTGAAGCTCACCGCAGGAGAATTCAATCTTCTGGCTGCCTTCTTGCGCGCCCCTCGCCAGGTTCTGTCGCGCGAGCAGCTCTTATCGGCGAGCAGAGTTCATGATGAAGAGGTTTTCGATCGCAGTATCGACGTTCTCATACTCCGCCTGAGGCGCAAGCTCGAGAGGGATCCGTCAAAGCCGACCTTGATCAAGACTGAGCGAGGCGCGGGTTACGTTTTCGACGCGGATGTCGAGGTGACTTATAAGGGTGGTCGCAAGGTATGAGCGGGCAGGGACGCCGTAGGCTCTTCAAGAAGGACACCCCCCGGACGGTGCTGCTGGCCCTTCTTGTCGTCAGCGGTGGCGCTCTCACCGCTGCCGGCGACGTCATTGTTGGGGGCATGAAGGGGGGAGCGCTGCTACCACTTCCTGACGCCCCTCAACTCGATCCCGGCCGCGTGGC
>NZ_VSZV01000222.1:0-14881 GCF_008919455.1 Rhizobium sp. PEPV16 | reverse complement strand
TACACACATGTCCTCGAAGAGAGGCTGCAGCAGCTTGTCCAGACGCATCACCCCCTTGCCAAACAGGCGAAAAAGCACGAATAGGACCGGCGACAAGGGGCGGAGCCAGGAAAACGCCCCGGGCACAAGGAACGGAAACGCACCTCATGCACAATTATCTCGACTTCGAAAAGCCGATCTCCGACCTCGAAGGCAAGATCATCGAGCTGAAGAAGCTCGCAACGGAAGACGAGAGCATCGACACCACCGATGAGATCGGCAGGCTGGAGGTTCGCGTCCGCGACGCCATCGTCGAAATCTATTCCAAGCTCAATCCCTGGCAGAAGACGCAGGTCGCCCGCCATCCGCAGCGCCCGCATTTTGTCGATTACGCCAAAACGCTGTTCCAGGAATTCACGCCGCTCGCCGGCGACCGCAAATTTTCCGAGGATGCCGCAATCCAGGCGGGCCTTGCCCGTTTCCGCGGCCAGCCGGTCGCCGTCATCGGCCAGGAAAAGGGCAACGACACCAAGAGCCGCCTGAAACACAACTTCGGCAGCCCCCGCCCGGAAGGCTACCGCAAGGCGATCCGTATCCTTGAAATGGCCGACCGTTTCGGACTGCCGGTGATTTCGCTGGTGGATACGGCAGGCGCCTATCCCGGCGTCGGCGCCGAAGAGCGCGGCCAGGCAGAGGCGATCGCCCGCTCGACGGAAATGTGTCTCGGCGTCAAGGTTCCCCTCGTTTCCGTCGTCATCGGCGAAGGCGGCTCGGGCGGCGCCATCGCCATCGCCACCGGCAACAAGGTCTATATGCTCGAGCATTCGATCTACAGCGTCATTTCTCCGGAAGGGGCCGCCTCGATTCTCTGGCGCGATTCCACCCGCGCCCGGGAAGCGGCGACCAACATGAAGATCACCGCGGAGGACCTGAAATCGCTCGGCGTCATCGACGGCATCATTTCCGAGCCGCTCGGCGGCGCACATCGCGATCCGGACAGCGTGATAGCAGCAACCGGTGACGTGATCGCCAATGCTCTGGCCGAAATGGCACCCCGCTCCGGCGAGCAGCTACGCAACGACCGTCGCCAGAAATTCCTCGCCATGGGCCGTAATCTCTAACAGACATTCGGTTTCTCATCGATTGGGGCCAAATCTTGGCCACATTGATGTTATCTGTAGCATTCGCGCTTGCGGGGATGTTCCAGGCACGTCATAGGCTGGTAAGGACTTGTAAAGTATAAGCCGTCTATGATTCCGTTTGATGCCGGGACTCCATGGGCGGACCGGGTCGCATTATCTTTATGGGCTAGTTGGGATGCGCATACGTCATTTTGCCTATATTTCCCTCATGGCGCTGGCTCTGTCCGGCTGCAATGACGCGTTGGAAACCGCGCAGGTCGATCTTTCCAAGGTCAAGAACAAGGTCGAGCAGCCGCTTCCCAGCCATATCCTCACCGCCATGGCCGCCAAGGGCATGGACCGCAATTCGCCGATCATGATCCGCATCTTCAAGGAAGAGGGTGCCATGGAGATCTGGAAGGCGAAGACCGACAACCGTTTCGACAAGATCGCCGATTACAAGATCTGCGCCTGGTCCGGCCGTCTCGGTCCGAAGGTAAAGACCGGCGACCGGCAGGCGCCGGAAGGTTTTTACGACCTGACGCGCGCCAACCTGAACCCCAATTCCAAATATTATCTGGCGATCAACACCGGCTTCCCGAACCGCTACGACGCGGCGAACGGCCGCACCGGTTCCGATCTGATGATCCATGGCGCCTGCTCATCCTCCGGCTGCTATTCGATGACCGACCAGCAGGTGCTGGAGATCTACGCTTTTGCCCGCGACGCTTTCAAGGGCGGCCAGGCGACGGTGCAGCTGCAGGCTTTCCCCTTCCGCATGACGGCGGAAAACATGGTCAAGCATCGCCTCGACAGCAGTTACGACTTCTGGAAGATGCTGAAGGTTGGCTACGACAATTTCGAAGTGACGAAGCGCCCGCCTGAGGTCAACGTCTGCGAAAAGAAATACGTCTTCAACCAGCAGGCAACCGACGGCGGCGCCTTCAATGCCGCCGGCAAATGCCCTGCTATGTCGACGCCACCCGCACTGACGGCGGCTCTCGCCTCCTACGGCAAGACCTATGATGCCGATTATGCCAAGGCGATGAGCAAATTTGACGGCATGGCCTGGTACGATCCCACGGAAGCCGAGCGCAAGGCCGTGGTCGCCAAGCTGCGCAAGGGCCGCGAACTTGCTTACGCTCCGACCGGCACCTCGCTGGAAGCCGGCCGCTTGGTCAAGGTCGCCGAACTCGAAGACATGATGGCCAAGCGCACCGCGCAGGGCCTCGCCGCCAAGACCGCGCCGGGTGCCACGCCTGCAGCACCTGCCCAGCCACAGGCAGTGGCTGCCGCGACACCTGCGGCCGTGCCGGTGCCGATGCAGAACCCGCTGGCCTTTGCGGCGCCCGAACCGCAGGAAACGGCGGACGCCACGGCAAAGAAGCCGTTCTGGAAATTCTGGGCGAGGAACTGAACGGCTTGAACCCCGTTCTCTACGATCTTCGCGGCCTGAAATGCCCACTCCCCGTGATCAAGACACGCAAGAAGCTCGCCGCCTTGGCGAGCGGCACGCTCATTCGCGTCGACACCACCGATCCGCTGGCCGTGATCGATGTGCCGCATTTCTGCAATGAGGAAGGCCACGAACTGGTCGAGACGGTAAAGACCGAAAGCGGCCACCGCTTCCTGATCCGCAAGCGCTGACGCGCGTCGCCCAAACCGGTAAGCAGATCTCAAGGCCCCACGCAGTTAGGTATCTGACCCTCGCTTTTTGCGGGCGCATATCTCGGCGAGGCATGGGACTAGCAAACCGCCGGGCAAAATCAGCGTAAATGAATGAGCCCGACGGTTCGTACGATAGGCGTCACCTTCAGCTGCCGTCCGCGCCTCCGATCTTGCCTGCTCGCGCTTTCACAGCTGCCGATAGGAGAACAAGCAGCGGCGAAAATTCATCATACAACTACACAGCTTTTGTATGTTGACATTATACTTTACAGGTTTTAGCCATAGTGCGCCGTCGGAGGAACGGCAAGAATAGAGGAGGCTACCGATCCAGTCTTCTGTTTCCACGAGAAGAGCGACAGTGTTCGCGTGCAGAAGTATGCAACTGCTCCATCGGACCCGATGGGCACGTTGAGCCATGTTGGTATGTCTCGATGAGCAGCTTCCAACTCGCGCAACCTTTCGGGTCGGACCATCGGTGCCCGATTCTGGAAATATCGCAGGAAGGCGAAGCGTGCTGAGGATCTTCCTCTAAGTCGCAAAGCCGGGATACCGACTCTGAGAATTCATCGTCATGCAAAACGGGAGGAGAGCATGAAAAACTTTGTTAAATTGGCGGCCGGTCTTATGGTTGCCGCTTCATTCATGAGCGGCGCGGCCAGCGCTCAAACGGTGCTGAAATCGTCGGATACTCATCCGGACGGCTATCCGACAGTCGAAGGCGTCAAATATTTTGGCGAGCTGTTGAAGGAGCGCACGCAGGGCCGCTATTCCCTCGAAGTCTATCATTCCGCCCAACTCGGCGAGGAGAAAGACACGATCGAACAGGTGCGCTCCGGCGTCATCGAGCTGAATCGTGTGTCAATGGCGCCCTTCAACGGCACTGTGAAGGAATCGGTCGTTCCGGCTCTGCCCTATATCTTCCGTTCGGAAGATCACATGCACAAGGTCATGGACGGCGCCATCGGCGACCAGATCAAGAAGGCGTTCGAACCGGCCGGTCTCGTGGTGCTTGCCTTCTACGATGCCGGCGCGCGCTCGTTCTACAATAAAACGAAGCCGATCAATTCGGTTGCCGACATGAAAGGTCTGAAGTTCCGCGTTATCCAGTCCGACATCTTCGTCGACATGGTGGCGGCACTCGGCGCCAATGCCACGCCGATGCCCTATGGAGAAGTCTATTCGGCAATCGAAACGGGCGTCATCGACGGCGCGGAAAACAACTTTCCGAGCTACGACACCGCCAAGCACGCCGAAGTGGCGAAGAACTACTCGCTCGACGAGCATACGATCCTGCCGGAAGTGTTCGTCATGAACAAGGCGGCGTTCGACAAGCTGACGCCGGAGGATCAGGCGGTCTTCAAACAGGCAGCCAAGGACAGCGTCGCCAGGCAGCGCGAGCTGTGGTCAGCCAAGGCCGCTGAATCGCGCGCCAATGTCGAAAAGCTCGGCGCTCAGATCACCATGCCGGACAAGCAGGGGTTCATCGACGCCATGGCCCCGGTTTATGAAAAGCACGTGAAAGACGACGTGCTGAAGAAGATGGTCGAGGATGTAAAGGCTGTGCAGTAGCCCTAGGCTGCCTTCTTTGTCGCGGAAAGCGGCGTCGGTTATCGGGGTGGAAAGTTATCTCCACCCCGGTTCACCGTTTCATGCACATCTTTCTCGTCTCCTCCCGACAAGGGAGAGTGAGCGCCCAATTTCGACGAGGTCCCTATGTCGAACAACCTGACACCCGTCGTCAATTTTCTGACACGCCTGAGCAACGCCGCCCTTTGGCTCGCGGGCACCGGCTTGGTGCTGATGACAGTCTTTGTCGCCTGGCAGGTATTTTGCCGCTATGTGCTGAACGACTCGCCGAGCTGGACGGAGCCGGGCTCGGTCATGCTGATGAGCTGGTTCATCTTCCTCGGCGCCGCCGTCGGCATCCGGGAGAACAATCATCTTGGCTTTGACGTGCTGCTTTATGTGCTGCCGAAATCCGGCAAGCGCGTCCTGCGCATGATCTCCGACGTCGTCATTCTCGCCTTTGGCGCCGGCATGGTCTGGTACGGCGGCGCTCTCATGAGCCTGACCTGGAACACAACCTTGCCTTCGCTGGGTATCTCAGGCGCGTTCGACTATCTGCCGCTCGCAGGCGGCGGCGTGCTTGCCGTCATCTTCTCGCTGGAGCGCATCGTGCTCCGCCTCGCAGGCGAACCGATCGACGATGCGCTGGATGAGATTCTGCCGGCGGAAATCGCCGTCGAGATTGAAAACATCAATGCCGATCCGAACGTCAAATTGAAAGTCTAGCGCGATGGAACTCTGGATCCTGTTTGGTGTTTTCACCACCCTGATGCTGATAGGCACGCCGATCGCCTTCTGCCTCGGCGTCGCCAGCTTCGCCACGGTGCTCTACATGGGCCTGCCGCCACTGGTCATCTTCCAGCGGCTGAATTCCGGCATGAGCGTATTTTCGCTCCTCGCCATCCCCTTCTTCATCTACGCCGGCGACCTGATGGTGCGCGGCGGCATTGCCAGTCGCATCGTCGCCTTCGCCGCATCCCTGGTCGGTCACGTGCGCGGCGGCCTCGGCCAGGTCAACATCGTCACCGCCACACTGTTCGGCGGCATCTCCGGTTCGGCAGTGGCAGAAGCCGCAGCCGTCGGCGGCCTGATGATCCCGCAGATGAAGCAGCGCGGCTATGGTGCCGATTATGCAGTGAATGTCACTTCAATGGCAGCGCTAATCGCGCTGCTCCTGCCGCCGTCCCACAACATGATCATCTATTCGATCTCTGCCGGCGGCAAGATCTCCATCGCCGATCTGTTCACCGCCGGCGTGTTGCCCGGACTATTGCTCGCGGCTGCGCTCATGGTGACCGCCTACATCGTTGCGCGCTCGCGCGGCTATCCGACAGAACCCTTTCCGGGCTTTGTCATGGTGGCTCATTTGCTCGCCGTCGCGCTGCCTGGGCTGCTGCTGATCGCAATCATCTTCGGCGGGGTGAGGTCCGGCATCTTCACTGCGACGGAAAGCTCTTGCATCGCAGTGCTCTACGCGCTGCTGATAACCCTCCTGGTCTATCGACAGATGAGCTGGAGAGACTTCGTTCACGCCACGCAGGGCGCCGTGCGCACGACGGCAATGGTGCTTTTGATTATCGGCACAGCCGCCGCCTTCTCCTGGCTGATGGCCTTCCTCAAGGTGCCGGCCTCGCTGGTGATCTGGATGAAGAGCGTCGCCGACGACCCGCTGACGGTGCTGCTCCTGCTCAATGTCCTCATGCTTGTGCTCGGCACTTTTATGGACATGGGGCCGACCATCATTATCTGCACGCCGATCTTCCTGCCGGTTGCGCAGGCCTACGGTGTCGATCCGGTGCATTTCGGCGTCATCATGATCCTGAATTTCGGCATCGGGCTGAACACGCCTCCAGTCGGCGCGGTGCAATTCGTGGCTTGTGCAGTCGGCAAGATTTCGGTGTGGGAGGCCATGCGCTCGATCTGGCCGTTCTACGGTGCGGGCATTGTGGTGCTCGGGCTGGTCACTTACATCCCGGCGATTTCGCTGTGGCTGCCGAGCGTGTTCAAATAGGAGTGCGACATGGCGACCGACACAGCCGTAGATTTCAGGGTCGAGCGAAGGCCGAAACTCTCCGAAGGCGTCGTTTCGGCCATCCGCGCTCAGGTCGTGTCGGGAGTGTACGCGCCCGGCCAAAAGCTGCCGACGGAGACCCGGATGGGCGAACTCTTCGGCGTCAGCCGCACCGTTGTCCGTGAGGCGATTGCAACCCTTGCCGCCGACGGCCTCGTCGAGGCGCGGCAAGGCGCCGGCGTCTTCGTCAAGAACCATCCGACGATTGCCTTCGGTTCGATCAGCGCCGATGTCGGCAACAAGGTTTCCCATGCGCTCAATATCATCGAAGTGCGCATGGGGCTGGAAATCGAGAGCGCAGGGCTTGCGGCGCTACGGCGCAATGCGGCTCAGGAAGCGCAGATTCAGGAAGCCTTCTTCGAATTCGACCGGCTGCTCGAGCGCGGCGAAGCAACCGGCAAGAGCGACTTCGCTTTCCACCGAGAAATCGCGGCTGCCACCAATAATTCATATTATGTCGAAGTTCTCGATGCGCTTGGCATGCGGGCCATCCCCTGCGACATCGCTTCGCCTTGGGGTACAGATAGCACGCTGTCGCGTGAGTATCAGGAAGGCCTGCAGCGCGAGCATCTGGCGATTTTGAAGGCGATTTCTGCCGGTGACGCGGAAGCCGCCCGCGCCGCCATGCGCGCCCATCTGGCGGCAAGTCAGGAGCGCTATCGCACCCTTCTCAGCGGCCAGCAGGCCAAGTGGCTTTCAAGCATTCTGAAACGCAAGGCCTGAAGAAGATCGCGTAGCAACAAAAATTCAGCGGTTTAAATCCGCATGCCGGGAATGGCGAGCGGATTGTCCGACAGCGCCGCACGATCCGGCATATCGATGCGCGGCTTGCCGAGGAAGGCGTCGAAGAGATCCTTCACGAAGGCTTCCGGCAGATCCCGGGTGATCAGCACCATGCGCGTGCGCCGGTCTTCCCCCGGCCAGGCGGCAAGCCGCACCGGCGGGTGAAAGATACTCTGCACGCCATGCAGCACCAGCGGCCGATCCGGCCGGTCGGAAACGGAGACGATCGCCTTCATCCTCAGCAGCTTCTCGCCATGGGCCGAGCGCAGCAGATCGATGAACATCTCGAGCGCCATCGGATCGATCGGCTTCTCCTCGATGATCGAGAAAGAGCGGATCGAGGCATCGTGACGGTTGACGTCGTGCGGGTCCTGATGCGCGTGACCATCATGATCATGACTGTGATGATGGTGGCCGTGGTGATCGCCATCATGATTGTGATGCGCCTCGTGTGCATCCTCGTCCTGCAGCCAGCGGCCGACATCGGCGATCTTCGTCGCCGGATCGTAGAGCCCGTTGACCAGCACCGCGGCACTGCCCGCCTCGGCGCTGTCGGCATCCATCATCACGGCACGCGGATTGAGTGCCCGCAGCCGCTTTTCCAGCCCGTCCGTTGCCCCGGCCATCGACTTTTTCGAGACGATCAGCCGGTCGGCGACCGCCGCCTGCTTGCGCGCTTCCTCATGATTGTCGAGCGTCTGCAGCCCATTCACCGCGTCGACGACCGTGACGACACCATCGAGCTCGAAATTGGTGGCGATGACGGGATTGCCCATGATCGCCTGCATGACCGGTGAAGGATCGGCAAGGCCGGTCGTCTCGATGACGACGCGCTTCACCGGTTTGACGCGGCCAGTCTGCACGGCGTCCATCAGGTTCGCCAGCGTATCGACGAGCTCGCCGCGCACGGTGCAGCAGAGGCAGCCGTCGGACAGCTCGATGATCGAATCGCCGGAACTTTCGACCAGAAGATGATCGATGCCGACATCGCCGAACTCGTTGATGATGACGGCCGCATCCTTCATGACAGGATCTTTGAGGATGCGGTTGAGCAGCGTCGATTTGCCGGCGCCGAGAAAGCCGGTCAGGATGGTGACCGGAATCCTGTCGTTTAGCGCGCTCATGTTATTTTACCTTAAAGCTTAAAAGGATGTCGGGCGCGGCATCGGCACCGGCACGTTGGCGATCGCGCCTGCCGTATCGCCGCGCGCCATTTTTTCCGGCTGCGCGGCCGGCTGCGGATCCTGGCCCGGAATGAGGCCGGCAAAGACGAATTGCGGATCGTGGTCCATCGGCTGGATATAGGGCGACTGCACCTTCATGCGGCCGACTTCGTCGCGCGTTTCGCTGCGCACCTTGGCGCCCTTGGCGCTGCAGATATCGGCGCTGATGTCGGTCACCTGGTCCTGCCCCGACCCATAGGGTCTCAGCGAACCCAGCGTGTCGTTGCCGGCAGGCTGGGTGGTGAAGCCCTTCTGCAAAAGGTTCGCCGTCGCATCGGCGCGGGCTGCAAGGCTGTCGGTGCCGAGCACGACCGAGATCAGCGTGCGGCCGTTGCGCGTCGCCGAACCGATCTGATTGAAGCCCGAGGCGCAGATAAAGCCGGTCTTCATGCCGTCTGCACCGGCGAAACGGCCGATCAGCATGTTGAGGCTCGGCACGTTCTGCTGGCCGGTGGTAAAACCCTCCAGTGCGAAATAACCGGCATATTGCGGAAAATCGCGGCGCAGCGCCACCGTCAGCACCGCAAGGTCGCGCGCCGTCGTATACTGGCCCTTGCCGGGCAGGCCGTTCGGATTGACGAAATGCGAATCCGTCATGCCCAGCTTCAGCGCCTCGCCGTTCATCCGCGTCACGAAGCCTTCCTGCGTGCCGCCGATGGCTTCGGCGACCGCGACCGCCACATCGTTGGCGGACTTCACCAGCAGAATCTTCAACGCGCTGTCGAGCGTCAGTTTCTGGCCCGGCTTGAAATACATCTTGGCGGCCGGCTGCGCGGCGGCGCGTTTGCTGATGACGATGGGCGTATCGAGGCTGATCTGACCGGCGCGGATCGCGTCGAACACGGTATAGACGGTCATCAGTTTGGTCAGCGAGGCCGGATACCATTTGCGGAAGGCTTCTTCATGCTCGAGCACGCGGCCGGTCTGCACATCGACGAGAATGTGCGGATTGGCATGGGCCACCGGAACGGAAGCCAGAAACACGGCAGTCGCCGCTGACACGAAAGAAAGCGGCCGCAAGGCAGCAAACAAACGGAAGTGGCTCGTCGACACGGTTCGTCCTTCGGATATCAGGAAAATCTCGAAATCTTCCCCTATTTAGCCTATATGGCTATGACATGGCAAAGGTCATTGACTAAGTAATTTCCACAGCCTCACACCCTTGTGATGCGATGAAAGATTGTCGAGATTTCATAACAGGAACGCCGATATGCCGATTTTGAACAGAGCCGCGGAGTTGCAGGACGAGGTCGCCGAATGGCGCCGCCATATTCATGCCCGGCCCGAACTCCTCTTCGCGGTGGAAAATACGGCTGCCTTCGTCGCCGAAAAACTCAAGGAATTCGGCGTCGACGAGATCGTCACCGGCATCGGCCGCACCGGTGTCGTCGGCCTGATCAAGGGCAAGGACGAAGGCCGCCGCACGGTCGGCCTGCGCGCTGACATGGACGCCCTGCCGCTCACCGAAATCACCGGCAAACCCTGGGCTTCGAAGACGCCGGGCAAGATGCATGCCTGTGGCCATGACGGCCACACCGCCATGCTGCTCGGGGCTGCGAAATATCTGGCCGAGACCCGCAACTTCAACGGCAATGTCGCCGTCATCTTCCAGCCCGCCGAAGAAGGCGGCGGCGGCGGCAATCTGATGGTCAAGGACGGCATGATGGAGCGCTTCGATATCGAAGAGGTCTACGGCATGCACAATCTGCCGGGCCTGCCTGTCGGCCAGTTCGCTACCCGCAAAGGCGCCATCATGGCGGCGACCGACGAATTCACCGTCACCATCAAGGGCCGCGGCGGCCACGCCGCCCAGCCGCATAAGACCATCGACCCGATCGCCATCGGCGCCCAGATCATCGCCAATCTGCAGATGATCGCCTCGCGCACCGCCGATCCGCTGCGCTCGGTCGTCGTCTCGGTGACCAAGTTCAATGCCGGTTTCGCCCATAACGTCATTCCGAACGATGCGACCTTCGCCGGAACGGTCCGCACCCTCGACCCGGAGGTGCGCACGCTCGCCGAGACGCGGTTCCGGCAGATCATCGAGGGCCTGGTCGCTGCCCACGGCGCCGAGGCCGAAATCAGCTTCCATCGCAACTATCCCGTTACCGTCAACCACCCCGATGAGACCGAGCATGCGGTCGCCACCGCGAGTGCCATTGCCGGCGAAGGCAACGTCAACGCCGAGATCGATCCGATGATGGGCGGCGAGGATTTCTCCTACATGCTGAACGCCCGCCCCGGCGCCTTCATCTTCATCGGCAACGGCGACAGCGCCGGCCTCCACAACCCGGCCTACGACTTTAACGACGAAGCCATCGCCCACGGCATCTCCTATTGGGTCCGCCTCGCCGAACAACGCCTCGGCCTTTAGCAACAATTAAGGCTTGGCTTCCCGCCAAGCCTTTTGTATGCATGGCGTGCAAGTGGTCCCGTAGCTCAGCAGGATAGAGCACCAGATTCCTAATCTGGGGGTCGCGCGTTCGAATCGCGCCGGGATCACCAGTCAATCAGATGGTTATCTCCCTCGACACAACGCACATTCCTGCAGACATGCAAGAACGCAATAATGATGTCATGAGAAACCGGCCTTTGACTGGCAGTAGCGAGGCCGAGTGTCGCGTTGAGGCCGCACGACCAAGCTCTTCGAGCCGAAGAAATTGGTGATCGATTAGACCCGTTCAACTGGCTAGTTTTTCAACATCGGCGTCGAGCCACGGTCAGTTCACTCGAAATTGGCGATCGCGCCTCGGCACAGATTGCCCCACCGAAAAAGCACTCGGGCCAGAACCACTGGATCACGACAATCAACGAATATTTTCGCAATCAGTGTTGAACCGAGCGCAAATATGCGCGCATCGGAGCACGTTATCGCAAGGTGGATACAACCACCCTAGCGAACTAACCACCCTAAATTGAAAGCAGTCTCTGCGAAAGCCGCGTCGCGTAAGCGGTCATGGTCCAGCCATGCTGAGCCTTTGGCACGGCTGCCTCGGTATCTTAGCCGACAAGAATGGCACGCTTCTTGCGTTGATTGGCCTGGGGCCGAGCAAATCTACTCGGCGGAAGCCTGGGAATGCCCACAAAAGGCGGACGAGTTCCCGGGCATCGAAAATAGGCTGATCGACGGCCAGGAGCAGATGACAACATATTCGATCGTTCTAGGACGCGAACGCCATGTCTTTCAGGATCTGAAATCGGTATTGGCTTGCGCTTCGCCGCTGAAATCAGGTGACGTGCTGGCCGGGATCGCGGCGTCAAGCAACGAGCGGCGGGTGGCCGCCCGCTACCTGCTCGCGGATATGCCTCTCAAAACTTTCCTGGAAGACCTCGTCATCCCATACGAGACCGACGAGGTCAGTCGGCTGATCGTCGACCGCCATGACTGGATGGCATTCGCGTCGGTATCTCATATGACGGTCGGTGAGTTTCGCGATTGGCTTCTCTCTTATGAGGCGACCTCCGAAAAACTGCTTGCCATCGCATCGGGCCTCACCCCCGAAATGGTCGCGGCGGTCTCCAAGATCATGCGCAACCATGACCTGATCACCGTCGCCGGCAAATGCAGGGTGGTCACGGCCTTTCGTTCCACGATCGGTCTGCCCGGCCGACTATCGAGCCGTCTTCAGCCCAATCATCCCACTGATGATCCTGAAGGCGTCGCCGGCTCGACGCTTGATGGACTTCTCTATGGGATCGGCGATGCGGTGATCGGCATCAACCCGGCGACCGACAATCTTGAGGCCTGCACAAGATTGATGATTCTTTTCGACCGGCTGCGCGAACGGTTCGAGATCCCGACCCAATCCTGCGTGTTGACCCATGTCACCACGTCAATCAAGGCGATTGAGGCTGGAGCGCCGCTCGACCTGGTGTTCCAGTCAATCGCCGGCTCGGAGGCTGCCAACAAGGGTTTCGGCGTCGATCTCGCCGTCCTCAGGGAAGGTCAGCAGGCAGCACTTTCCATGAAGCGCGGCACGGTCGGAAACAATGTCATGTATCTGGAGACCGGCCAGGGCAGCGCCCTCTCGGCCAACGCCCATCGTGGTGTCGACGAACAGACGATTGAGACCCGGGCCTACGCCGTTGCACGTGAACTCAATCCATTGCTTGTCAATACGGTGGTCGGCTTCATTGGCCCCGAATATCTTTTCGACGCCAAACAAATTATCCGCGCCGGGCTCGAAGATCATTTCTGCGGCAAACTGCTTGGCGTGCCGATGGGGGTCGACGTCTGCTACACGAACCACGCCGAAGCGGACCAGGACGATATGGATAATCTGATGGTGTTGCTGACTGTTGCGGGCGTCAGCTTCCTCATCGCGGTGCCCGGCGCCGATGACGTCATGCTCAATTATCAGAGCCTTTCCTACCACGATATTGTCGGCCTCAGGCACCAGTTCAATCGTCCGCCCGCCCCGGAGTTCGAAGCCTGGCTTCATCGCATGGGCATGATTGATCACACGGGTCGTCTTGCGCCTGCCAGCGCCTCGGGCGCCTTTTCTCGCAATCTCTTGAGCTACAGGGCATCGGCATGACTCCCTTCGAACGAGATCCATTTGCGCGGTTCCGCAACGCCACACGCGCCCGAATTGGGCTTGGAAGGGCGGGCGACGCGTTGCCGACATCGGCAATTCTCGACTTCCAGCTTGCCCATGCCCGGGCGCGGGATGCCGTGCATGGTCAAGTGGATTTCGTCGCCCTTGCCAAGCAGCTTGCTCCCGTGCCGACGGTCCGGATTCGGTCTCGCGCCAAAGACCGTACGATCTATCTGGCACGCCCGGATCTCGGCCGTCAGACCAACGCAGCCGATCTGCCAGGCCCAGGCGATCGTTATGATATCGCCTTCATCATCGCAGACGGACTTTCAGCCTCGGCGGTCGAACACCACGCAGTGCCGCTGTTTAAGGCATGCATGAAGCGTCTTGGCAACTTCAGCGTCGCCCCGGTGATATTGGGCGAGCAGGCGCGAGTGGCATTTGGTGATGAGGCAGCGGCGGCGTTTGGCGCAGAAGTTGCCATCGTGCTGATTGGCGAGAGGCCGGGACTAAGCGTGCCTGACAGCCTCGGTGCCTACATCACGTTCCGCCCGCAATCGGGACGGCGTGATAGTGAGCGCAACTGCATTTCGAATATTCATGCAGACGGGCTCGGCTACGAGGTCGCAGCCGACAAGATCGTTTGGATTGTCCGGGAGGCGCTTCGCCTGCAGCTGACCGGTGTCGATCTCAAGGAAAACGCCGAAGGCGCCATAGAAGCGCTGCCACACCAAGAAGCATAAAGTTCAATTTAAAAAAAAGGGAACAATCATGTCAAATTCTCAACCGACGCTCGCCAAAAGCCTGACCGGGCTGCACTTATGGGGACTTGCCGTCGGCCTCGTCATCTCAGGCGAATATTTCGGCTGGAGCTATGGCTGGGCGGCGGCTGGCACACTCGGCTTCTTGATCACCACGATCCTGATTGCCGTCATGTACACCACCTTTATCTTTTCCTTCACGGAATTGACGACGGCCATTCCGCATGCCGGTGGCCCTTTTGCATATGCGCTCAGGGCTTTCGGCCCGCTCGGCGGCTTCGTTGCGGGCTTTGCGACATTGGTTGAATTCGTCTTCGCCCCTCCGGCCATCGCGCTGGCCATCGGCGCCTATCTCAATGTGCAGTTCCCGGGGCTCGATCCGAAAATGGCGGCTGTCGGCGCCTATATCATTTTCATGGCGCTCAATATCGTCGGAGTCACGATCGCGGCAACCTTCGAACTCCTCATCACCATTCTGGCGATTGCCGAACTGCTGATCTTTATGGGTGTCGTCGCGCCGGGCTTCTCTTTTGCCAATTTCGCGGCCAATGGCTGGGCTGGCGCCCCTGAATTCTCGGTCGGTGCCATTGGAGGCATCTTTGCCGCCATTCCATTTGCCATCTGGTTTTTCCTGGCGATCGAAGGCGCGGCGATGGCGGCTGAGGAGACCAAGAACCCCACCCGCACCGTTCCCATTGCCTATATTGCGGGTATTCTGACACTCGTCTTCCTCGCATTCGGCACCATGATCTTCGCCGGTGGCGTCGGCGACTGGCGCACGCTGTCCAATATCAACGATCCGCTACCGCAGGCGATGAAGGCGGTCGTGGGCGAATCCTCCGGTTGGCTGCATATGCTGGTCTGGATCGGCCTATTCGGCCTGATTGCTTCCTTTCACGGCATCATCATGGGCTATTCCAGGCAGATTTTTGCGCTGGGCCGCGCCGGCTACCTCCCGGAAGCCCTTGCAAAAATCCATCCGAGATTCCGCACGCCTTATCTCGCAGTCCTGGCAGGTGGCGCCGTCGGCATCGCAGCCATCTTTTCCGACAGCCTGATCCAGATCGGCGGTTTGCCGCTGACCGCCAATATTGTCACCATGTCGGTGTTCGGCGCGATCATCATGTACATCGTCTCGATGGCGTCGCTGTTTAAGCTGCGTCAAACCGAA
>NZ_VSZV01000125.1:1494-6233 GCF_008919455.1 Rhizobium sp. PEPV16 | reverse complement strand
GTCGATGACAGGGTCGACGACTTCATCACGCCTCGCGCGGCAGGCCTCGACGATTTTCTTGCCGAAGAGCTGATAGAGTTCACGGCTGGATTGCTGCAGCAGGAAGCCGAGCCGATACTTCGGCACCGACTTGCGCAGCCGGTCCTCGATTGCGCCGGCGCCGTAAAAGCCGATCCGCTCTGCGGCGGCCTGGACGCGCTGCACTGTCGTGCCTTTGACGGAGGCGCTTCCGCCAAGAATTCTGTTGACGGTCGCAACGGAGACATCCGCCTCTTTGGCAAGATCGGAGATGGTCGGCCGACGCATACTTTTCCTCCTTCGTCACCGTGTTCGTATCATTATGAGTGATATACCATGATACTTTTTACATGTTTAGTATGATTTTGCATTTCGGGAATTTCAAGCGGTGATATGTTTCTCCTCACGGTCCTGCCAGGGAGGCGGACCAAGGGAGGACATTGAGATGACTAAATTTCCCCGCCTCGCGGCAACCGTATCGGCTGCCGCCATTATGACCTGCGCTGCAACGGCTGTTCTGGCCGCCAACATTTTCGTCGTGGGCGGCAAGCCGGACGATCCCTTCTGGTCGATCGTCAAGCGTGGCGCCGAGGACGCCGGCAAGGTCGTGGAAGCGCAGGGCGGCAAGGTCGTCTGGCTCGGGCCTCAGAACTATGACAATCTCGGTGTCGATGCGGCTGAACTGATCCGTCAGGCTATCGATCAGGGCGCCGATGCGATTGTTGGTCCGGACTGGGTGCCAGAAGCAATGGATCCGGCCTTCAAAGCGGTCGTCGACAAAAAAATTCCGTTGGTCATCTATAACGCTGGCGGCATCGAAGCTGCCGATCGTCTCGGTGCGATGAACTATGTCGGCTCCAACGACTTTCTGTCTGGCAAGGCTGCGGGCACCTACTTCGCCAAGCATGAATTGAAGAACGCCGTCTGCCTCAACACCTTGCCTGGCGCGGCCAATATCGAAGCTTTCTGCAAAGGCATGATCGAGGGCGTAACGGAAGGTGGCGGTGCGGGCTCGTCTCTGCCGCTTCCCGCAACCTCCTTCGGTTCGGCAACCGCCGTTGCGCAGGCGCTAAAGGCGCATCTTCTGCAGCATCCGGAGATCAATGCTGTGTTCGCGATCGGCAACGTCGACACGAATTCGGCGGTCAACGGTGTGACGCAAGCTGGCAAGCAGGGTCAGGTGAAGGTCTGCGGCATGAACATGGATGAGACCATCCTGAACAACATCAAGAGCGGCACCCAGCTTTGCGCAGTCGACCAGCAGGGTTACCTGCAGGGCTATCTCGCAGTCTCGATCCTCAACGGTAAAGTCAACTATGGGCTTACCGTGCCGACCCGGGAAATCCTGACCGGCCCCGGCGTCATCGACGCCTCGAACGTAGACGCCACCTTGGCGGGTGTGAAGGCTGGCGCCCGCTGAGCTTCGCTGAGCGTCGTGAAGCTGCCTGCTCCTCACGCAGGCGGCTTCGCGTCTTCCAAAAGCGTCGACCTTTACCGGTCATCGGCTTCATTGGTGGTATCAAATGAACACGAGAAACAGTGTCCTTGCCTCCTCCGCTCCTTCAGGCGGCCAAAATATCAAAGCGACCATCGGTCAGCTTTCCCGCCGTCCTGAAGCGGGAGCGCTGTTGGGCTTGATAGCAGTATTCGTCTTCTTCGGCCTGGCGGGCGGCAATGTCTTCCTGTCCTCTGCGGGTTATGCCAGCTGGCTGAACGTCGCCGCCGAAATCGGCATCGTCGCGCTCCCAATCGGGCTGTTGATGATCGCAGGCGAAATGGACCTCTCGATCGGGGCGGTGATTCCGGCAGCATCTCTGACGATGGCGATCATCTCCGGCCATTACGGCCTCCCCGAGATTGTGGGCATTTCCGCCGGCCTCGGCGTCGGTGTCATCGTCGGGCTTTTCAACGGTTACCTGGTCAACCGCACACGCGTCCCTTCTTTGATTGTCACCATCGGTTCGATGTTCGGCGTCATGGGATTGACGCTGGGGTTCACCGTGCTCATCGCCGGCAGCACCGGCGTGTCACTCGTGCCGAGCCCGGCCGTCAAAGCGATCCTCGGCGATTTCATCGGCGGCATGTTCCAAGTGACGATCTTCTGGTGGATCCTGTTCGTGGCGGCGTTCTTCTGGCTGCTGCACATTTCGCCGGTGGGCAACTGGATCTTCGCTCTGGGTGGCGACAAGGTCTCGGCCCGCAACGCCGGCATTCCGACGGAAAGGCTGACCATCGCGCTTTACATGCTATCGGGCTTTTCTGCGGCTTTCGTCGGTGTCAGCCAGGTGCTTGTCTACCAAAGTGCGCAGGTGCTCGGTGGGCAGTCGTTCATCTTCAATTCGATCATGTGCGTGGTCATTGGCGGTGTGCTTCTGACCGGAGGCACCGGATCGGTGGTGGGTATTGTCATCGGTACACTCACCTTCGCGATCGTGAACCAGGGCATCTATTTCACCGGAATCGACCCGAACCTCGGCAGCGTCATCATCGGGGCGCTCCTGCTGCTCGCCGTGATGATGAATGACAAGTTCCGGCTGATGGCGACGTGCTACGCGGCGAAAAAGAAGAAGTGAGGGCGGAAAGATGAGCGGTTTTTCCATTGGACTATTTATACGCCGCCCGGAATTCGGCGCCGTGTTGAGCTTCGTCGCGGTGATTGCTTTCTATGTCGCCTTCGGCGGAGTGAGTCTCGGCACGCTCTTCGGCGCGGCAAGCTGGGTCAACTTCGCGGCCAATCTCGGCATCGTCGCCTTGCCTGTCGGCCTTCTGATGATCGCCGGCGAACTCGATATCTCAATCGGTGCGATGATCCCGGCGGGCTCGATGTCGATCGCCATCCTCTCGGGCTATTACGAGTTACCGATCGTGATCGGCATGTTTGGGGCGCTTGCAATCGGCGTTCTCGTGGGGCTGGTCAACGGTTTCCTGGCGGTCCGCACGAGCGTTCCCTCGCTGATCATCACATTGGGCACGTTGGTTGCAGTGCAGGGGCTCGTGCTTGCAGGATCGGTCATTCTGACCGGGGCCGCTTCGGTTCCGCTCAATGCGCCGGCCTGGGCCAAGACGGCATTCGGTGACCTCATCCAGGACAAATTCCAGGTGATCATCCTGTGGTGGCTCGCGCTGACGGTGGTCTTTGCTTTCGTGCTTCACGCGACGCGCTACGGCAATTGGATTTTTGCGATGGGAGGAGACGAGGTCAGTGCGCGCAATGCCGGCATCCCGACCGACCGGGTCAGGATCGTTCTCTTCGTTCTATCGAGCACGGTCGCCTCTTTCGTCGGAATGTGCGGCGCCATCCTGTTCAATTCCGCGCAGGTTTCGGGCGGCATGAACTACATCTTCAATACGGTCGTCTC
Organism: Rhizobium sp. PEPV16; assembly: GCF_008919455.1. Classification (NCBI taxonomy): domain Bacteria; kingdom Pseudomonadati; phylum Pseudomonadota; class Alphaproteobacteria; order Hyphomicrobiales; family Rhizobiaceae; genus Rhizobium; species Rhizobium sp. PEPV16. Next base: position 2,856 of record NZ_VSZV01000125.1, on the reverse strand, counting down.
GATCGTGGTGGGCGGCGTGCTGCTCACAGGCGGCTTCGGTTCGGTCGCCGGGATCTTTCTCGGCGCGCTGACCTTCGCCGTCGTCAACCAGGGCATCTACTTCACCGATATCGACCGTAACTGGTCCAACTTGATCATCGGCGTGATGTTGATGGCTGCCGTTTTGATGAACGACACGTTCCGGCAGATGGCGTTGAGCTTCGCGCCGAAGAAAAACAAGTGAGTATCCAACAATGTCCGACAATACTCCGATCCTTGAACTTCAAAATGTCGACAAGAGCTTCGGTCCGATCGACGTCCTGCACGACATCTCGCTCAAGGTCCGTGCCGGCGAGGTGCTCTGCCTGCTCGGCGACAACGGCGCCGGCAAATCGACACTCATCAAGACGCTTGCGGGCGTTCACAAACCGACGCGCGGCACCATCCTGATGGACGCAAAGCCGGTCGAATTCAGCGGACCGCGCGATGCGCAGGAAAAGGGCATCTCGACGGTGCATCAATTCGGCGGCACATTTCCGCTGATGTCGATCGGCCGCTCCTTTTTCGTCGGCGTAGAACCGACCAAGGGCTGGGGTCCGTTCAAAATCTATGACCGCAGGAAGGCCAACGAGATCGCCGTTAAGGCCGTGCAGGACTTCGGGATCACCCGCATCGACGACGGCGATCGTCTCGTCGGCGGGCTTTCAGGCGGCGAACGTCAGTCGCTTGCGATCGCCCGGGCCGTGCATTTCGGGGCGCGTGTGCTCATTCTCGACGAACCCACCGCAGCTCTCGGCGTGAAACAGGCGGCGCATGTGTTGCGGATCGTCAACGAGGCGAAGCGGCGAGGTCTGGCGGTGATCTTCATCACCCACCAGGTCATGCATGCGATGGCGGTGGGTGATCACTTCGCCGTGCTCATCCGTGGGGCAATCGCCGCTGATTTCCGCAAGGGTGACAAGACCCGCGAGGAGATTACCGACCTGATGGCCGGCGGGGAAACCATGGCCGACCTCGAGGCCCAAATCGACACTTACATGGCAAGCCACGAGGGGCATCCGCCGCCGGCCCAGTAACCGCTGACGGCACCACAAACGAGACAGCGCAAGCGCACAACATCCGGCAGCGCCAGAAAACATCGCCGCCGGGGAAGGAAAAATCATGTCCGGAATCTGGAGGTCAAAATGAAGATCGCACTCGACCCCTTCATGCATCGGCATCTCTCCCTCGAAGAGTTGCCCAGGAAGGTGAGGGAACTCGGCTACGACTGGATCGAGCTATCCCCGCGCGGGGATTTCCTCGAATGGTTCAAGGCGCCGCGTGTGTTTCCTGAACGGATCAAGTCATTCAAGCGCGCACTGACAGAGGCGGATGTCGGCATTG
>NZ_VSZV01000125.1:0-1474 GCF_008919455.1 Rhizobium sp. PEPV16 | reverse complement strand
GCGCCAGGCGGCGGTGAAGCATTGGAAGCGGGCGATTGAGATCGCCGTCGAGATGGAAGTCGACACGATGAATTCGGAGTTCGGCCGCGGTCCGCACCCGGACAAGGGATCATGCTACTGCTGCCATACCGGGTCTATGATCGAAGCCTGCGAGGACGCCTGGTGGCGCTCGATGGAGGAACTGGTGCCGATCTTCGAAAAAGAAAGCATCACCCTCCATGTCGAGCCGCATCCGGAAGACTGGTGCGAGACGCTGCAGCCGGCGCTCGACATCATCCGCACGGTCAATTCGAAGAGCGTCAAGTTTCTCTACTGCGCTCCGCACACCTTCTATTTCGGCGATGATACGAAGGCGATGCTGCGTGAGGCCAAGGACGTTCTTGCACATGTGCATGTCGGCGACACCTTCAACCACAAAGCCTCGTCCGGCCTTCGTTATATCCTCAACCCGCCGGGCACCAACGCCCGGGTGCACCAGCACCTCAATATCGGGCAAGGAGAGGTTCCGTGGGACGATTTCTTCGGCACGCTGGCCGAGATCGGCTTCGACGGCATCATGACTGCCTGCGTCTTTGCTTGGGAAGACAAGGCAGACCAGAGCAGTACCTTCATGCGCGCCGAAATGCAGCGTTACATCGATAAATATCGGGGGGCAAAATGACCCTTCAGGTTGGCATAATCGGCACGGGTATGATTGGCCAGGATCATATCCGCCGCCTGACGAACGTCGTTTCCGGTGTCGAAATCGTGGGTGTTACCGATATCGACCAGGCCCGCGCTGCCGCTGCCGCCCCGGCAGGGGCGGAGGTGTTCGCCACCCCCTCGGCTCTGATCTCTTCGGAAAAGGTGCAGGCCGTGATCATCTGCTCATGGGGGCCGGCACATGAGGAGCAACTGCTCGCCTGCATCGCCGCCGGCAAGCCGGTCTTCTGCGAAAAGCCCATGGTGACATCCGAGGCGGCTGCGCTTCGCGTGATGGAGGCCGAAGTGGCCTTCGGCCGGCGGCTCGTGCAGGTGGGCTTCATGCGCCGCTTCGATGCCGATTATCGCCGCCTGAAGGCGGTCATCGACGGCGGGAAACTCGGCGTGCCGCTCCTATTCCATTCCGTGCATCGCAATGCCTCGGTTCCCGAAGGCCTGTACACGTCGGAGATGCCGCTGAACGACACGCTGGTGCATGACGCGGATATTTCCCGCTGGCTCTTGTCGGACGACGTCAATGGAGTGGAGGTGCGTGTGCCGCGCCGCTCCTCGCGCGGTGGCGCGTTGCGCGATCCGGTTTTCGTGCTCTTGCACATGGCCTCCGGCGCGCTTGTTGACGTCGAGATTTCGGTGAACGTCGCTTATGGCTATGACATCCGCGGCGAGATCAGCTGCGAGGCAGGTGTCGCCGCGCTGCCGAACCGCCCGGCAACCGTAATTTCAGATTCCAACGGCATTCGTCAGGCGATCCCCGAGGACTGGCGCGAGCGCT
>NZ_VSZV01000164.1:1927-8608 GCF_008919455.1 Rhizobium sp. PEPV16 | reverse complement strand
TGCCGGCGGGGCGGTCTGTTATGCATCGGGTTTCAGTGAGGCGACGGGTGAACTCGGCGACGGCGCCGAGTTGCAGCAGGCCCTGTTGGACGCAGCTGGCGACATGCCGATCCTCGGGCCGAACTGCTACGGCTTCATCAACGGTCTCGACGGCGCGCTGCTGTGGCCTGATCAGCATGGCATGCAGCGCATCGAACGCGGGGTTGCGATCCTCACGCAGTCTTCGAATATCGCCATCAACCTGACCATGCAGACCCGCGGCCTGCCGATCGCCTATGTGGTCACCGCAGGCAATCAGGCGCAGACATCGCTTGCCGATGTCGCCTGCGCATTGATCGACGATCCGCGCGTCACGGCGCTCGGCCTTCATGTCGAAGGTTTCGGCGATCTCTCGGCGCTCGAACGCCTGGCCGCCCTTGCCCGGCGGTCGAGGAAGCCAGTGGTCGTGCTGAAGGTCGGCAGGTCGGAGCAGGCAAAACGTGCTGCGGTTTCGCATACCGCCTCGCTTGCTGGCAGCGATGCCGTCGCTGATGCCGTGCTCGCCCGCCTCGGCCTTGGCCGTGTCCAGACCTTGCCGGCGCTGCTCGAAACCCTGAAGCTGCTGCATGTCGCCGGACCGCTCGCAAGCCATTCGATCTCGTCGATGAGCTGTTCCGGTGGCGAAGCTTCGCTGATGGCGGATGCCGTCGTCGGTCGCAACGTGGAATTCCCCGCGCTGCAGCCGCAACAGTTACCCCGTCTGCGGCGGGTCCTCGGCGAGATGGTGACGCTTTCCAATCCGCTCGATTACCACACCTTCGTCTGGGGTGATCTCGCACGCCAGACCGAAGCCTTCAGTGCCATGTTCGAGGGCGGCTATGCCCTCAATCTCGTCGTCCTCGACTTCCCCCGCGGTGACCGCTGCGATGCCTCCGAATGGGCGATGACGGCAGACGCGGTGATTGCGGCTGCTGCCGCAACCGGTGCGCTGGCCGGCCTTCTGGCAACCCTTCCGGAAAACATGCCGGAGCCGATCGCCGATCGGCTGATGGCAAATGGCATCATTGCCTTCTGCGGCATCGACGAAACCATCACGGCTGCGGAAGTCGTCGCCGGTATCGGCCAGGCGTGGGATCGCCCGCCTCCCCTGCCGCTGCTCGATGTGTCCTCTATCGATGGCGAGATCGAGACGCTGACGGAGGCCGATGCCAAGGCTGAGCTTGCCGCCTTCGGCCTTCCGGTTCCAAAGGGGCTGTTGGCCTCCTCTTCCGGGCAAGCGGCTGAGCAGGCCGAGCGGCTCGGTTTTCCCGTCGTGCTGAAAGCGCTCGGCATTGCCCACAAGACCGAGGCCGGGGCCGTCGCGCTCAACCTGGAGGATGTTGAAGCCGTGTCGAATGCGGCGGCGGCCATGCCGCCAAATGCCGGTTTTCTGGTCGAGAAGATGATCGATCCGCCGGTCGCCGAGCTCATTGTCGGCGCCATCCGCGACCCTGTCTTCGGATTGTCGCTCACGCTTGGAGCGGGCGGGATCTTCGTTGAATTGCTTGACGATTCCATCATCTTGCCACTTCCGGCGACGAAAACCGACATCCACGCAGCGATTTCACGTCTCAAACTTGCGAAATTGATCTATGGCTATCGTGGTCGGCCGAGAGGCGATCTCGAGGCCGCTGTCGGCGCTGTCTCAGCAGCGGCAGATTATGTCGTAAAGAACGCGGCATGCCTGGAGGAACTGGACATTAATCCATTGATGGTTCTTCCCGAAGGGCATGGCGTTATTGCAGTCGATGCTCTGATACGGCGGAGGAGGTAGCATAGGTTGAGCGATCCCATTCGCACACGACTTGACGACGGAGTGCTCGAAGTCGTCATCGACCGGCCGAAGGCGAATGCCATCGACCTTGCGACCAGCCGTGCCCTGGGCTTGATCTTCCAAGATTTCCGCGACGATCCGGCGTTGCGCGTCGCCATCGTTACAGGCGCCGGCGAGAAGTTTTTCTGTGCCGGATGGGATCTCAAGGCGGCGGCATCAGGCGATGCGGTCGACGGAGATTACGGCGTCGGCGGCTTCGGCGGGCTGCAGGAACTGCGCGACCTCAACAAGCCCGTCATTTGTGCGGTCAACGGTATCTGTTGCGGCGGCGGACTGGAGATCGCGCTGTCGACCGACCTGATTCTCGCCGCCGAGCATGCGACCTTCGCCCTGCCGGAAATCCGCTCGGGCACGGTTGCCGATGCGGCTTCCATCAAGCTGCCGAAGCGCATTCCCTACCACATCGCCATGGACATGCTTTTGACCGGTCGCTGGCTCGACGTTCACGAGGCGCATCGCTGGGGTTTCGTCAACGAGGTCCTGCCGGCCGACAGGCTGATGGAGAGAGCATGGGAGCTTGCCCGGCTGCTCGAGGGTGGGCCGCCGCTCGTCTATGCGGCCATCAAGGAAATCGTCCGCGAAGCGGAGGGTTCGACGTTCCAGACTGCCATGAACAAGATCACCAAGCGGCAGTTTGCGACGGTCGACAGGCTCTATTCGAGCGAGGACCAATTGGAAGGCGCACGGGCTTTCGCCGAGAAGCGAAGCCCCATTTGGAAAGGAAAATAACCAGGCGGCAGCAACCGCACTGTTTTCCCGCATGATGCGGGCACCGGAGGGGGAGAGGAAACCGCCTGCGGACCAGCCCGGAAGTTCTGTCAACGCACCATAAAGAAGGAACTGGGGAATGAACGACTACACCAAATATCTCGCAAGCCGTGTCACCGCCGGCGGGCTCAGCCGCCGCGAATTCATGGGACGCGCCATGGCGGCCGGCATCACACTTGCCGTCGCCGACAAGCTCTTCACCGAAAGTGCCGAAGCCTCCGAACCGAAGCGCGGCGGCCACCTGAAGCTCGGCCTTGAAGGCGGTGCGGCCACCGATTCGAAGGACCCGGCGAAGTTCCTGTCGCAGGTCATGTTCTGCATCGGCCGCTGCTGGGGCGACATGCTGGTCGAATCCGATCCGCTGACGGGTGCCGCCGTGCCCTCACTCGCCGAATCCTGGGAGCCCTCGAAGGATGCTGTCACCTGGACCTTCAAGATCCGCAAGGGCGTCAAGTTCCACGATGGCAAGGAACTGACGATCGACGACGTCGTTGCGACGCTGAAACGTCACACCGATGCGAAGTCGGAATCCGGCGCGCTCGGTGTTCTCGGCTCGATCAAAGAGATCAAGGCCGACGGCGGCAATCTCGTGCTGACGCTCAGCGAAGGCAATGCCGACATGCCGCTGCTGCTGTCCGACTACCATCTGGTCATCCAGCCGAACGGCGGCGTCGACGATCCTCTCGCCTCGATCGGCACCGGCCCCTACAAGATGACGAGCTTCGAGCCCGGCGTCCGCGCCACCTTCGAAAAGAACAAGGACGACTGGCGCACCGACCGCGGTTATGTCGATTCGATCGAGATCATCGGCATGAATGATGCGACCGCCCGCATCGCGGCCCTGTCGTCCGGCCAGGTGCACTACATCAACCGCGTCGACCCCAAGACCGTCAACCTGCTGAAGCGCGCCCCGAACGTCGAGATTCTCTCGACCGCCGGCCGCGGCCACTACGTCTTCATCATGCATTGCGACAAGGCGCCGTTCGACAACAACGACCTGCGCCTCGCCCTCAAATACGCCATGGACCGCGAGACCATGGTGGAGAAGATCCTCGGCGGTTACGGCAAGGTCGGCAACGACTTCCCGATCAACAGCACCTATGCGCTGTTTCCCGAGGGCATCGAGCAGCGCGTTTACGATCCCGACAAGGCCGCGTTCCACTACAAGAAGTCGGGTCATAGCGGTTCGGTGCTTCTGCGCACCTCCGAGGTCGCCTTCCCTGGCGGTGTCGATGCAGCCGTCCTCTACCAGGAGAGCTGCAAGAAGGCTGGCATCGAGATTGAGGTCAAGCGCGAACCGGGCGACGGCTACTGGACCAATGTCTGGAACGTCCAACCCTTCTCGACCTCCTACTGGGGTGGCCGTCCCACCCAGGACCAGATGTATTCCACCGCCTATCTCTCGACGGCGGACTGGAACGACACCAAGTTCAAGCGTCCTGACTTCGACAAGCTGCTGCTGGAGGCCCGCTCCGAACTTGATGAAGCCAAGCGCAAGGACATGTATCGCACCATGGCGATGACGGTGCGTGACGAAGGTGGGGTAATCCTGCCGATGTTCAACGATTTCGTGAACGCCTCCACCAAGCAGGTGAAGGGTTATGTCCATGACATCGGCAACGACATGTCGAACGGTTACGTCGCGACCCGCGTCTGGCTCGACGCCTGAGGGCATGGGGGCGTTTGCCCCTCCGATCTCCAACGAAGCCTGGACCGTGGGATGAAAACCCGCGGTCCTCCCGACGTTTTAGCGCGAGGTCCTCGCCATGACCAATCCTGCCCCAAGCAATATCTTGCCCGGCCTCGGGTTTCGGCAGCGTTTTCCGCTGCTTGCCCTTATCCTCGAGCGTTTCTTGCTCAGTATCGTCCTGCTCTTTGCCGTTTCCATCGTGATTTTCGGCGGCCTGGAAGCCCTGCCCGGCGATTTTGCCACCACCTATCTCGGCCAGTCGGCGACACCGCAGGCCGTTGCCAATATTCGAGAGGACCTCGGGCTGAACCGCCCGATCATCACGCGTTACGTCGAATGGCTCGGCAACGCCGTCCAGGGTGACTTCGGCACCTCCTGGGCCAGCAAGAATTCGGTGAGCGAACAGATCGGCAAGCGCCTTGGCAATTCGCTCTTCCTGGCGGGTTTCGCGGCCGTGATATCAGTACCGCTCGCCGTTGGGCTCGGCATGCTGTCGGTGCATTTCCGCAATCGCCTGCCGGATAAGATCATCAACGTTATCTCGCTTGCGGCGATCTCGCTGCCGGAATTCTTCGTCGGCTACCTGCTGATCCTGTTCTTCGCGGTCAAGTTCGGCGTGGCCACCTTTCCGGCGACGGTCTATGACAGCATGGGTTTCGTCGAGCGGTTGAAGGCAATCGCGCTGCCGACGGCGACCCTCGTGCTCGTCGTACTCGCGCATATGATGCGGATGACGCGGGCTGCAATCCTCTCCGTCATGTCGTCGGCCTATATGGAGACCGCGGAGCTGAAAGGGCTTGGCGCCTTCCGCTCGATCGTCAAGCATGCCGCCCCCAATGCGCTCGCGCCGATCATCAACGTTATCGCATTGACGCTTGCCTATCTCGTGGTCGGCGTCGTCGTCGTCGAAGTGGTCTTCGTCTATCCCGGCATGGGGCAGTACATGGTCGATGCGGTCACCGTGCGCGACATGCCTGTCGTGCAGGCCTGCGGCCTGATCTTCGCGGCCGTCTATATCTTCCTGAACATGACGGCCGATATTCTCGCGATTATCGCCAATCCCAGGCTGAGGCATCCGCGATGAGATTAAGAGACATTCCCATCACCGCCTGGATCGGCATGGCCGGTATCGCCATCGCCTTCATCTTCGCAATCTTCGCACCATGGATCGCTCCTTATGGCGAGACGCAGGTCGTCGGCGACGTCTGGCAGATGCCGGATGATCAATATATCTTCGGCCTCGACAATCTCGGCCGCGACATCTTCTCGCGGCTGATCTACGGCGCGCGCACGACGCTGGTGGTCGCGTCCGCCGCCACCATCATCTCCTTCTCGCTCGGCATTATCCTGAGCTTCACCGCCGCCGTCTCGCGCGGCGTGGTCGACACCGTCCTCTCACGCTTCAACGATCTGATGATGTCAATCCCGACGCTGATCTTCGCGCTCGTGGTTCTTGCGGTGCTGCCGCAAAACATCGTCGTGCTGATCCTTGTCATGGCGATCCTCGATTCCACCCGCGTCTATCGTCTCGGCCGTGCGGTGGCGCTTGATGTCGCGGTGATGGAATTCGTCGAGGCGGCGACGCTGCGCGGCGAAGGCAAGCTCTGGATCATCTTCCGCGAAATCCTGCCGAACACGCTGTCGCCGCTGCTGGCCGAATTCGGCCTGCGCTTCGCCTTCTCGATCCTGTTCCTCTCGACGCTTTCCTTCCTCGGCCTCGGCATTCAGCCGCCGGCGGCCGATTGGGGCGGCATGGTCAAGGACAACAAGGACGGCATCATCTTCGGTATCTCGGCAGCGCTGGTGCCGGGCACGGCGATCGCGACACTTGCCGTCTGCGTCAACCTCGTCGTCGACTGGCTCCTGAAACGCACATCCAGCCTCAAGGGAGGGCGCGGCGATGCCTGAGCTTCTTTCCGTTCGCAATCTGAAGATCGAAGCGACCAGCTATCCGCCGGGCGAACCGCCGAAGCGAGTGACGATCGTCGACGGCGTTTCCTTCGACCTGCAGAAGGGCAAGGTTCTCGGCCTGATCGGGGAATCGGGCGCCGGCAAGTCGACGATCGGCCTTTCGGCACTTGCCTATGGCCGGGGCGGAGCCGAAATCACCGGTGGCGAGGTGCGGCTCGATGGCGCCGATATCCTGGCGCTCGGCAAGAACGGCATCCGGAAAATCCGCGGCGCGCGGGTCTGCTATGTCGCGCAGTCGGCCGCCGCCGCCTTCAATCCAGCCCACAGGCTCGGCGATCAGGTGATCGAAGCTTCGGTCAAACATGGTTTGATGAGCAAGGACGAGGCGCGAAAACGGGCGCTTTATCTGTTCGGGGTTCTCGGCCTGCCCAATCCCGAAACCTTCGGCGAGCGCTTTCCC
>NZ_VSZV01000164.1:0-1901 GCF_008919455.1 Rhizobium sp. PEPV16 | reverse complement strand
CATCAGGTCTCCGGCGGCCAGCTGCAGCGGGCGATGACGGCGATGGCGCTCTGCTCCAATCCCGAACTGATCGTCTTCGACGAGCCGACGACGGCGCTTGACGTCACCACGCAGATCGACGTGCTGGCGGCGATCAAGCATGCCATCGAGGAAACGCACACGGCCGCCCTCTACATCACCCATGACCTTGCCGTCGTCGCCCAGATTTCGGACGACATCATGGTCCTGCGTTATGGCAAGCAGGTAGAATATGGCAGTGTCCAGCAGATCATCGAGGCGCCGCGGGAGGACTATACCCGCGCCCTCGTCAATGTCAGGCAGGCCTACCGCGAGGAAGCCGCCGACCAGTCCACGGCACTTCTCAAGGTGGAAAATATCAGTGCCGAATATTCCAACGGCTTCAAAGTGCTGCACGATGTCACGCTGCACGTGCCGAAGGGGCAGACGCTCGCGGTCGTCGGCGAATCCGGTTCCGGCAAATCGACCCTGGCGCGCGTCATTACCGGCCTGTTGCCGCCGAGCAGCGGGCGCATCGTCTTTGACGGCAAGCCGCTGATGCCGGGTCTGAAGAGCCGGCCGAACGACGATCTGAGGCGAATCCAGCTGATCTACCAGATGGCCGATACGGCGATGAACCCGCGCCAGACGGTCCGCGACATCATCGGCCGCCCGCTGACCTTCTATTATGGTCTGAGAGGTGCCGAGAAAACTGCGCGGGTGAAGGAACTGCTCGATCAGATCGAGATGGGCAAGGGCTTCGTCGACCGCTACCCGGCCGAACTATCGGGTGGCCAGAAGCAGCGCGTGGCGATAGCAAGAGCGCTTGCCGCCAAGCCTGAACTCATCCTCTGCGACGAGCCGACCTCGGCGCTTGATCCGCTGGTGGCGGAGGGCATCCTCAAGCTGCTTCTCCGCCTGCAGGAAGAAGAACAGCTGTCCTATGTCTTCATCACCCACGACATCGCCATCGTCCGGGCGATTGCCGACAGCGTGGCGGTGATGCATCGTGGCAAGCTGGTGCGGTTCGGCTCGAAATCGACGGCGCTGTCGCCGCCCTTTGACGACTACACCGATCTGCTGTTGAAATCCGTTCCGGAAATGGAAATCGGCTGGCTGGAACGCGTGCTCGCCACGCGACGCATGGAAAGCGCCGGCAACTGACCTGACGAGGGCAGAACCTTCGTCTCACGGAATGTGCATCAAGGAATGAGCATGACCTCGCGCGGCTTCACCACCATCGAGAATGAATGGATTATACTGAAGGATGGGACGCGGCTTGCCGCGCGCATCTGGATGCCGGATGGCGCGGAAAAAGATCCCGTTCCCGCCGTCTTCGAATTCCTGCCCTATCGCAAGCGGGACGGAACCAGTCTGCGGGACGAGTCGACCTATCCGGTATTCGCGGCATCAGGCATTGCCGGCGTGCGTGTCGATATCCGCGGATCCGGAGAATCCGACGGGGTCATCGACGGCGAATATACCGAAAGCGAGCTTGCCAATGCCTGCGAGCTGATCGCCTGGATTGCCGCGCAGCCATGGTCGAATGGCACGGTCGGCATGATGGGCATCTCCTGGGGCGGCTTCAACAGCCTGCAGGTCGCAGCATTGCGCCCGCCGGCGCTGAAGGCCGTCATCTCGATCGCCTCGACCGTCGACCGCTACAATGACGACATCCACTACAAGAACGGCTGCCATCTCTCCGCCCAGCTCTCATGGGCGGCGACGATGCTCGGCTACCAGTCGCGGCCGCCCGACCCTTCACTCGTCGGCGAGCGCTGGAAGGAAAAGTGGCTGGAACGCCTCGCAGGCGAACCCTTCTTCATGGAAGAGTGGCTGGCCCACCAGCGGCGCGACGATTTCTGGCGTCACGGCTCGATCTCAGAGGATTTTTCGAGCGTGGA
>NZ_VSZV01000343.1:60261-77256 GCF_008919455.1 Rhizobium sp. PEPV16 | reverse complement strand
AGGGTCTTAGATTTGCGTCTGTCGGCGGGAACGCGACGTAAATGCCGACGCGGCCGCGGACTTTAACCTATAAACGCGCCCCAGGACCTGCGGTAAGATCGTCTTGCAGGCCCTTTCGGCATTTATCGACATACCAATCAGATAGATAGATAAGCGTCTGCTGCTAGCCGAGCGGGAATTCCACTGTCGCTATCAACGTTGGTCGTATTCAGGAAAGCTGAAAGTCTTACACTTGATTCATCCGAGACGGGTGCCACGGAGGCCGTCTTGTCCCGCCCCCGGAATAACCGTTTCGATAGAGCCGCCACCGGGAAGCTCCGTCTTTAGCGTAAAGGAGCCACCGGGAAACTGGCTTCTTTTTGCATTATGACCGACGCCAACGCGTTGTGCATGCCGTTTTCGTTGGTAATCCGCAGCTTCATATCAGCCGCCTTCTGCATCTCGGCGAAGAAGCTCGATTCAAAGGAGGATCGAAGTTTCGAATCCCCGCTCAGCAGTTTGAGGGTCGCGTTTTTGACTGTCGCGTCAGCTTGAATTGTACTTGAAACAAAATTCGATGCGGACAGATCGACGGACCGACTACTTTTCGCAGATCGGGCAACGCCTGACGCAGGTGTCTGAGTTGTAACTTGCATATCAATGGTCTCCGCTTCTTACACCTTACGGTGCAAACCTGTTGCGAAGCTTTGCAACCTCTCCATCTTTGTCCGTGTCGGGCAGCCGCTTGAAGTTTCAGCGTCGAGCGTCTGCGTGAAATTGATCCAGGACAACGGTTCTTCTCGGAAATTCGAGGGGTAACCTCCGGACAGCAGATCGCCGACCTGGAGGTCTGCCCGAGTCCCATGATAAAATGGCGGCGTGTTCCGTTGGGCATTTTTGGTCATGTGCTAGTCCTATTGGAATGGAAGGCTCTGTTGTTGAAGGCGCGTTCCCACCTTCACACTCTTTCGATAGCCTAAGGAACTGCAGGTCCGCTTCGTAAGTGTGGCCGATGCAGCCACTCTTTGTCCGATATAAACCTGAGGCTCGGATGCGCGAACGAACCAACTGCCCTATCTACAACCTTGCCGGGTCCATCAGGTGCGAGGCGATACGGTGGCGCGTTGTTACGAGCAAGAGAGGTGACTATGGAAATGGCGCTCAAGCCCCTCCGACATATTCTTACAGAATATTTTTCCGGTTCGAAGCTTTCAATCATAATACTGTTAGCGTCAATTTTGTCCGGCTCTGCGCTCTCAGTATTCGTCCCTTTTTATTTCTCACGTCAGCTAGATTTGTTGGCCGCCGGCGCCCCAACTGGTCAATGGGTTCGAGGCTTTTGGGTTTACGCGATCCTTTTGGGTATTTCCGTCACCTTTCAGCGAGGAACACAGTATCTTGCTGTCATTCAAGCTGAACGCTTGGGATATTTGGCTTCCCGAAGTTTTTTCGAGCGGTTGATTGCTAAACGACCTAGCTTCTTCGTCGATCATAATCCTTCAGAAATTCAGTCTGCTCAGTCTCAAGGCACACAGGCGATCACCATGCTTGTTCAGGTCGCGTTCATTGCCTTTCTGCCTGGGGCGGCCTCGTTTTGCTTCACAATCGCTATGCTGGGTGCAGTGATCAACCTGCAGATCGTTCTGGTCGTGCTGACCTATGGTGTGATTTTCTTGACTTTGATCGTGATTTCGAACCGGGTTACCCGGCGACACATGGAAGCAGCCATTGACGCTGGTCAGGCGAACGCACGGTATGTGGGGAATGCGATCAGCGTGATCGAACCTCTTCGACAAGCCGGAAGCGCTGTGTGGATGAAGGATCGCTTTACCCATAGCGCAGAGTCGGTGTTTCTTAACTGGCGGGCCTACGCAGTCCGGCGCATCGGTTTTGCCGGCTTGGTCGGTGCTTCCATCACCCTACAATTCGGAATAACCTTTTTTCTGCTGCTGCCTCGATACGAGGCAGGCACGCTGTCTATCGGCGATATTGTTCTCTTCAATACTCTCCTCCTGCAGCTGAATGTTCCATTTGAGCTAATCGGGCAATCAATTGACGAAACACTCAGAGCGATCGCTAAAATGCGACCACTGGCGCGCATTTGGTCGGCGCCAGAGGAGGAGGAAACGGACGATCGAGAGCCTCTTATGCTAAAGCAGGGGACTGTCGAATTTCGAGACGTCAGCTACAACTATCCGAACGGACGTGGGGCAGCCAATATATCGTTCAAAGCAGAACGCGGAACCATTACGTTCATAACGGGGGAAACGGGATCGGGGAAATCGACGCTCCTCAAACTCCTCCTCAAAGCGATCGAGCCGGACGCAGGAGCTATCCGCATCGATGGCAAGAACCTCAATGAGATCCCGCGCGCAGCTTGGTTCGCGAAGACGGGAATCGTCCCCCAGGAGGTTCTTCTTCTGAACGACAGCTTGAAGACGAATATCACCATGGGACGAACCCTCGACGAGAAACGCCTGAAAGAAGCCGCCCGAAAAGCGGCCATTCTCTCCCGAATTGAAGAGATGCCTGAAGGTTTTGAAACGACGGTGGGGGAGCGGGGGCTAAAGCTATCGGGCGGAGAACGACAACGGATCGCCATAGCGCGGGCACTTTACGGTTCACCCTCAATATTGCTGCTCGATGAGGCAAGTTCGGCTTTGGACGATACAACGGAAGCGGAGATCATGGGCCAATTGAGGCTGGTCGGCAGTGATATGACCATAATAGCGATTACCCATAGACTGAGCAGCATTCAACGGGGCGACCAGGTGGTAGAACTTCGAAGCCCCGCATTCTCCACCTAGTGACCATACTCCGTGTTGATGCCCATTGCCCGCGATTGACGGCACTCATCACGCACGTTCAACACCGGGCCATCCGCTAGTCTTTTAAGAGATTGGCTGCTTCACCGTCTATTCGATCAGCACCCTGTGGCGACTAGGCACAGCGATGCCCAGCCCACACAGGTAGACTGTTTGCGGACGCCCAAGTGCCTGAGGAGGTCCGGCTGCACCTACCGATTATATTTTCTTTATATATCCCTTATAAGTTGCATATAGGCCGAACGCTGTAGATATCTGAATTGCCAATTCCGGCAAAAGAGAAAGGAAACTGCTATGAAAGTTCGCCTTATCAAGCTGAAGGCCCCTCGTGCTACCAGTCGTGCAACCAAGTTCCTCGTCCAGGGTGACAGCGCCCGCTACCGGTACTAAAGCTAGGGGAGCTCGTGAATGTTGCGCGGGACACTTTCGGCTCGTACGGTTCGCGAGCTCCCTAACTCGTCACCACAAGCTGGCCGCATTGAGCCGCTAGAGCACTGCAATGTCGTCTATCGATTGATCCGAGAGCCAATGGCATGGGCAATAGTCGTAGCAGAGAAAATCTCAGGTCCAGGATACTCGCTCACACAAATATCCGACGCCTATAAACTTTTCGAGGAGTTCGATGGAGAAATTCTGCTCCTCGAAGTGCAGCACAATGAATATGGATTTAACTTAAGGCTGTTGTCGAATGGAAACGGTGTTGCTCCGGTCTACTTCTACCAAAGTGGCGATTTCCTTAACCTTGATTGGGATAGCCACCGGCTTGCACAGACCGTGCCGCATAAGCCGCTAGACTTCCAATTCCTTTGCCGATCTATAGTGGATCCGGTCTACACCTATCGGACGCCGTTTTCAAATATCCAGTCCCTTCCTCCTCGAACGGAGCTGTTATGGGATGGTTCACGAGTATCAATTTCGCAACTCAAAGGTGAAGAGCTCGTTGAGGAGATCGATCGCGAAGACGCCGCAGAGTTTATCGCCGATCATGTCTCGGCCTTCCTTACCAAAAGAGCCCAGCCCGAAGATAAAATTGCCGTTGAGCTTAGTGGTGGGATAGATTCATCGTTTGTCGCCTTGGCAGCTTTTCGCGCTTGGCAGGGGAGAGGAATCACACTGGGCATCGATATCGGCTTCGGCCATGAACGAGCATCTCAAACAAAACGCCGAAACAAAGTGATCAAGGCCTTGGGCTGCCGAGACTTTTTGATAGATGTCCGTGACCATTTGCCGGTTTTCCAGCTGTCGGAGCAAGACCTTGAGAGCCGCTATTTGCTGTCGGAAGAATACGAGCGCGCATTCACGCGCATATGGCAGATTGCTCAGGAGCAGGGATGCAACGTCATCACAGGCGGATATGGAGGCGACGAGCTCTTCCCAGCTTTGGAAACGGAGGAAGTGCGTCAGGATAAGCTGAGAGGCGTCACCGAAGCCGATCTCTCAAGAATTCAGCTGGTCTATGAGGAGATCTTCACGCCGGAGGCTGTGCAAGCCTTGAACGATGGATTCATTGGCGAGTTGGATGCCGGCTACCTCGGAAAATCTGCGCGATTGGCAGTAATAAAACGAGCACCGCTCTTGCTAGCTCGTGGGTTTTGGCCCGTATTCCCGCTTTTTGACGAGAAACTGGCGGCGGCATTGCTTTCGGCGACGGCGGACGAGCGCCACGAGAAAGCCTCGCTTCAACGGGCTGTAAAGGCACTTTTAGGCGACAATGACATCTTTGGAGAATACGAAAAAGAGACCTTGGAAGGAGCTTCGGACTATTCTCTTCGCACTAACATTGATGACGTCGTTCATGTTCTCGCCAATTCACGCCTAGTGGATGTGGGAATTCTCAAACCAGATGCAATCACCATGGATGGTATCGGAGATATCTCGGAAAAAGGAAATCCATATTCGCCAGTCCTGTCAGTTCTTTACGCGGCCGAGAAGTTTATCAGATGGAATCTCAATTGACAGATTTTCAAACCATTATCGGACGGTGGCTAGGGGTGGATCCAACCCGGGTTCAAATGGTCACTGACGGGGTAAACAAAAACCTCCGCGCGACGGTCGACCATCAGGACGTATTTTTCAGGTTTTCACCAGCCACACTGCACTCGAAGAGCGATCTGGAAACCGAAGCAGCAGCATTGAAGAAGTTGTACTCTATGGGGGTGCCGTGCTGTGAAATCGTCGAGATAGGTGATCGGCAGATCTTGGGGCCAGTCAAGATCAACGAGGTGGAATATAACGCATTGGTAAATCGCGCTATCGCGGGCTCATCATTGGCACCTGTCCCGCGTGACGCTATGGCTTTCGGCCGCTCCCTCGGCCAGCTACATCAAGTATCGCCGGATCTGCCCGTCGCAGGAAATGTGTCGGACAGGGTAAAGCGAGTAGATCCAGTACTCGAGGCCGTATTCAACGACCTCACAGAATTGGCGAACACCTTTGACGTCAATCCGGAGGCAGAAACCGGTATCTGCCATGGCGATGCGTGGCTCGGTAACGCCATCATGAGAGAGAACACAGCGGTTCTATTTGACTTTGAGTTCATGAAATTTGGAGCCTTGGCTTATGACATCGCGACCTTTATCTGGGCGCTTCGGGCCGATAGCAGCGAAGAGGAGGACCGGATTTTCAGGAGCTTCGTCGGAGGATATCGCGAAGAGTGCAACAAAGAGTTCAGCGAAGCCGAATTGAAGAATGGCCTGCTGCGGAAGGAGATCAATAATATCGAGTTCCTATGTGAAAACGTCACAATGTCCAGAGAAGTGAAGGTCGCTACCGCAGGATTTGCCAGGGAGACTATCGACTTCGTTCTAAGCGACGAGTTTTCACGGTTTCGCTGGGGTTAAGCCGAAAATGGCTGGCCTGTTGATCAGACAACCGCAGTGTCCTGACAAAAAGGACATCGTCGCTGTCTATGAGTCCACGGCCTTTTTCGACTACTCGCCGTCTCGCCCAGATCTGAAAGTCATTGCCGCAACAGTGGACAGCTATTTCACAGAACTGGTTACCGCCCCGGCTTCCACCATTCTCTACGTCGCCAATCTGGATCACCGCCTTGCCGGATTTGCGATCGCCCGAAAAGGCGCTCGCGCTACCTGGGAAGTCCAGGTCGGCGTGCATTTCGATCACCGAAAGCAAGGCATTGGGCATGCCCTTCTAGGAACACTGTTTGAAGAAATGCATAGGCGCGGGCCGGCAGCGTGCAAAGCAACGGTACATGCCGGAAATGTCGCCTCAATAAAGATGGTAACGCAATTCTTCCGAGAGTATGGAGAGTTTCCCGGCTTGCCAGGCTTCCTACTATTCAGGACATCCTGGTAGTCAGAAGGTAGCGCCAGAAAAGACCATTGGATGACCCGCCAGAAGGTCACGTTCTTTGACCGCTTGAATAGTATCTGCCATCCTCTGTTTCCGAACCTCGAAAAACATCTGAAGCCTTTCCGTCAGCGGCACGGGTTGCCGGCTTGAAGCTAGCCACAAGTATGAAAAGGCGGCCTTTCCAATCTCTCCCTCAGGCCCGTGCTTTTCTCCGTCGATCACAAGGTAACGCGCGCATTGTGCGATTGCTGTACGAGTGAATATGGCTGTCGGGTGGGGGAAGTAGGTGTCAATGATATCCGTAATCAACTTTACACTCTCAAACACGCTATTCGCAGGTTCGCGGAGCCTTATACCATCGTCAAGCAGCCGTTTCCGAACAAGGTTCTTTCGGCCGTGGGGAAGCGTAGCTGCACTCGCCAGAAGAAGATTTTGGAGGAACTCAAGGCGTAACGCGATGCTTTCTGCATCAAGTCGTTTGTTGAAGAAGCCCCGTCCCGGATAAAAGTCTATCAGATCTTCTGCCGCCAGCGCGATCAAAGCCTCTCTGATTGGAATTGCGCTGAACCCTAGCTCCGATTCGAGCGCCTTGACCGTGATAGGCGCACCAAACGGAAGTTCTCCGTCGACAATTTTGCGTTTCAACGCCTGGTAGGCAGGTCTGCTGGTCTGGTGGATCAATATCGTCTCCGTCAGTCACTGATCGGAAAGTAGGTCGCGTTCGCCAAACTAACTCTCACGGGTCAACTTAAGTATGGTCAACTGAAACGAGTAGGATGAGTTTGATAAAATAATTGTGATCAACCATCAGCTTGCTCATATCGACGAAGAAAATATCACGTGTTCAATCGGTTACCTGAGATTGGCGACGCATGCTGGCTACTGCATGGAGTCTCCGATTCGCCTGCAGGTCGTATCAATCGGATCGGGGCTTCGTCTCAAAAATGCCATACGACCGCTCACAGTGTCTTCGGAAACACGTCCGCACGAGAGAGCTGGAGGTCGTACGTGCAGAGATTGAAGATCAAGCAAGTTTCAACGGATCCTCGGACTATTCGTTCAACAAGCCAGTATGGATACAGCTTTAAATTTAGCAGAATCGTCCCTTTTCGGGCGCTGAACCGTGGATGAAATGCGATGACAATTATTATTCGGTGGAACCATAAGAGATTTGCGGCGGCTATCGCGATAGCAATATCAAGTCTCGCTCCAGCTGGAACCGCCGCTAGCCAGGACAAACAATCAACTCATATTGAGCTCGCCCAAGCTGACGTGAGCAAAGCTGTTCGTCAGGACGTCGCGAACGAGGTCCGCATTGCTGGATCTCTAACCCCAATTCGCCGCTCAACGCTTACTTCACGTGTCTCCTCCACGATCATCGAGCTTCCGGTACAGATTGGAGATGTCGTCACGAAAGGCGATCTGCTTGTTCGCTTTGATACGGAAGGACTTGAATCGGCAGTCACCGCCAAAAGGGCCGAAATCGAAGCCCTCAACGCCCAGATCGAGCTCGCGGAGGCGGTACTCGAAAGAAATACCACCCTTGGCGAGCGCGGTGCTGCGTCAGAGGCGACCCGGCTGGAAGCAAGGGCAAATCTTCTCAATCTTCAAGCCCAATTGAGGGCCAAACAGGCTGAGGTCGCTGATGCTGAGCGGTCTCTCGCCTATGGAGAGCTGCGAGCCCAGTTCAACGGCGTGGTTGCCGCTCGTCCGGTGGAACAAGGACAAACAGTCGCGATGAACACTGACCTCATGACCATTGTGGACCTCAGCCAGATGGAGGTCGATGCGGGAGTTCCCACAAGCCGCATTCCCCTTGTACGGCTCAAGCAGCCCGTCGACCTAACCGTCGAAGGCTTTCCGGGACGGACGTTCACAGGCGAGGTCGTCCGGATTTCGCCAACGGCCGTTGCCGGATCTCGAGCGGTGCGTGTCTTTATTGCCATCGATAACGCGCAGCGTCTGCTACGGGGCGGCATGTTCACGACGGGGATACTAAAAATCGACGATCAGAAGGATGTCATCGCCCTTCCGGCGGCTTCGATCCGGCATGATACGGGAGGCTCGTTCGTCCTCAAGGTGGAAGATGGCGTCTTGCGCAGACAATCCGTTGAGCTCGGTACGAGTTGGACCGACCGTGATCTCGTTGAGGTATCGGGCATCGAGGAAGGCGATGTAGTGGTCACAGCCCCGTTGCGCGATCTTGTTGCGGGCACGCCAGTGGCCGTTGAGGGCAGCTGACCGATGTTCCTCACTCGCATCAGCGTCAAGCATCCCGTCTTCGCCACCATGATGATGGTAACGGTTCTCGTGCTCGGCTTGTTTTCGTACAGCCGTCTCGGCGTCGACTTGTATCCAGAAACCGACCTCCCGATCGTTGTGGTCGCAACCACCTATACCGGAGCATCTCCGGCATCGGTCGAGAGCGAGGTCTCACGGCCGATTGAATCGTCGCTGAACACCATTGGTGGAATCGACACGATAACGTCGGAATCTTACGAAGGGCGCTCCATCGTCGTCGTTCAGTTCGAACTCGACGTGGATTCCCAGGTGGCGGCGCAGGAGGTGCGTGACAGGGTTGCCCGGCTTGATGCGACGTTCCCTGACGGCGTGGACACCCCCCAGGTGACACGCTTCAATCCGGACGACGAACCAATTCTTTCCGTTGCAGCATCCTCATCCAGCCGCACGCTGTCCGAAATCACAACGCTTGCCAACCGTGTCATTACCAACCGGCTGAACGTTATTTCGGGCGTCGGACAGATCACACTCGTTGGCGGCAGCGAGCGGCAGATTCTCGTGGTCGTAGATCCCGATCGTCTTGAGGCATATGGTGTAAGCGTCGTCTCCGTGATGGACGCAATCCGCCGCGAAAATCAGGATCGCGCGGCAGGAACGCTCATATCCGGCATCAATCAGCGGATCGTGACGGTCGAAGGGCGAATAGCGGATTCCTCGAGCTTCAACAGCATCATCGTCAGCCAAAGCGGCGGCTATCCCGTTTACCTTTCAGATGTAGCGACCGTTCTCGATACAGGCGCGGAAATGACAAGCCGCGCGACCTATCAGGGCGTCACGTCTCTTGGGTTGGACATCGTCAAGGTCCAGGGGGCGAACACGGTCGCGGTGGCGTCTGCGCTGCGCAATGAAATTTCGGCATTGAATGCAGAACTGGCAAAGGAGAATGTCCAGCTCACCATCACCCGCGACAACTCCCGCCCGATCGCCGCACAGGTTTCCGAGGTACAGCGGACGCTGATCGAAGGGGGCGTCCTGACCGTGTTGATCGTGTTCTTGTTTCTGAACTCGTGGCGGTCCACCGTCATCACCGGGCTTACGCTCCCGATTTCCGTCATCGGCACATTCGCCGTCATCCATGCTCTGGGGTTCACCCTGAATACAATGACGCTGATGGCCCTGTCGCTGTCGATCGGTATTCTCATCGACGACGCGATCGTAGTGCGCGAGAACATCACTCGCCATCTCCAGATGGGCAAGGGCCATGTCAGGGCGGCGCTCGACGGCACCAACGAGATCGGCCTTGCCGTATTGGCGACGACGCTATGCATCGTCGCCGTGTTCCTGCCTGTCGCATTCATGGGGGGACTGATCGGCCGCTTCTTCCTGCAGTTCGGCGTGACGGTCGCCGCGGCAGTGATGATTTCACTTTTCGTGTCCTTCACGCTTGATCCGATGCTTTCGAGTGTCTGGTACGATCCTCAATCCCAAAAAGGCGCCAAACGAGGACCCCTCGGCCGTTTGGTGGAACGGTTCGACCAATGGTTCGACGGCCTTGCGGACCGATATCGCTCTGTCATTCACTGGACATTCGACCATCGGAAAACAACAATTGCGATGGTCGTCAGCATGTTCGTTGCGAGCCTGCTGCTCGTTCCCCGCATCGGAGCCGAATTCCTGCCGCCGGCGGATCAGGGTGAAGTAAGCATATCGCTTGAAGCCAACGAAGGCGCATCTCTCGATTACATGGCCGCCAAGGTCGGCCAGGTCGAACGAGCGCTACGGGAGTTCCATTATGTCGCTTCGACGTATTCGACTATCAATTCCGGCGGCGCCCGCGGGTTCAACGAGGCCATCGTGGCCGTGCAGCTTGTGCCCAGCATCGATCGGGCGCTGACCACATCGGAAACCATCGAGCCCATCCGCCAACGCCTCTCGCGGATCGCTGGCCTTAAGATCTCTGTCGGTCAGTCGGCGGGAGTGGGAGGATCATCAAAGCCGCTGCAGCTCTCGATCCTGGGGGATGGCGACGAGGAGCTGCGACGGATTTCGGATCAGATCACCTCGACGCTCGCTGCCATCCAGGGGGCAACGGAAATCGAGTCGTCGATCGAAAATGTCCGACCCACCCTCGCCGTCCGAGTGCGTCGCGAAGCGGCAAGCGATCTGGGGGTGTCGATCGCGACGATCGGTGACACGCTTCGGCCGCTCGTCGCCGGCGACGCAATCTCCGTCTGGAACGCGCCCGACGGTGAGTCGTACGACGTCATGGTGCGCCTGCCGGCGAACGGCCGACGAGATGCGTCCCAGCTTCGCAATCTCGCAATTTCCACCGGCCGCACGGACGAGGATGGCAAGCCGATAACCGTCCTCCTGGATCAGGTCGCCGACGTCGTCGAGAGCACGGCGCCCAATGCGATCACCCGTAAAGATCTGTCTCGCGAGGTTCGTATATCAAGTAATATCGAGGGCAGAGCGTTAGGTGACGTAACGGCGGACCTGAATGCCGCCATCGCCAAGATGGACATTCCTATTGGCTATCGCATCTCCTTCGGCGGAGATGCCGAGAACCTTGCGGAGAGCACCGGTTATGCGCTTCAGTCCCTGGTGCTGGCTGTCATCTTCATCTACATCATCCTAGCTTCCCAGTTCGGCTCATTCATCCAGCCGATCGCCATCATGATGACCTTGCCCCTCTCCTTGATCGGCGTTTTGCTCGGCCTCCTGTTCACGGGGTCGACGCTCAACATGTTCTCGATGATCGGCTTCATCATGCTCATGGGGCTAGTTACCAAGAACGCGATCCTTCTCGTTGACTATTCCAATCTGGGAGTGCGGGAAGGCAAGGATCTGCGCCAGAGTCTCGCCGATGCCGGAGCGGTCAGGTTGAGGCCGATCGTGATGACCACGCTTGCGATGATCTTCGGCATGTTGCCGATGGCATTGGGCCTGGGCGAAGGCGGCGAGCAGCGCGCGCCGATGGCTCATGCGGTCATCGGCGGGTTGATATCCTCGACGGTGCTTACGCTGATCTTTGTGCCGGTCGTCCTGACTTATCTTGACGGAATGGCGACCCGCGTTGGGCGCTGGTTTGTTCATCCGGCGTCTGCCACAGGGCCGTGAGAGCAGCAATCAGGGTGGGTGTTTTCTGGCGAACGCGTTCGAATCCGGCCCGATCCCCACTGGCATACTACGCCTGTCCGACGGCGAATACCTAGCTGAAACGCTAGGCGAGCAGCCGGATTAAGGTTCCCTCGCTTCGTACTCCAGTTTGATAGTAGTAGGTTATAGAAGAGGCGAGTTCCTCCCGATCAAGTTCGCTGGCAATCTGGTGCCGGAGAAATAGAAGCTCCTGACGGATGCTGATGGCATCATAACCCTTGTCCACGACGAGACGACGAGGCCTTTTCACTGGCATCGCGAGGAGATCAGGAACTGCGAGATAGTCGGAAGTTTCGCCGCCCATGACCAGCTCTTCAAACGGATGTCAATGAAAATTCCTGCTCTTCACCTTCAACGTATCGATGTGAAGATCAGGCACGACCATGTCGCGCGCGGCAATCTAATGGCTTCTTGACGGATCCCAACGACATGGTGAAGCCGATTCACGACTAGGCCATGTCCGTCCTTTTGCTGACGAAGAAAGAGACCGACATCTGGATGCGGGCGCCATGGGAAGAGGCCAAGGAACTGACGTTAAGGTGCTGGCCCCGACATTCGCTGAGTTCATTGACGCGTTTACCGGGGGTCGTGCCTCCTAGCTGAAAATCGAATATCGTGTCCTCGACCGAGTCAGGCGACGATCGCGCGAAATCTATTGTCGTCGCGCGTATGGAGGATTAACAATCATTCCATGAAGCTGCTTGTGTCCACATACGGATATGTCAAGCGCGGGGGCTGGTGGCCGCCGCCGTCGGAATTTCGGGTTCATACGCGATCCTGAAACCGACGGAGAAATTCCATGAATATCGAACGTGTAGAAGCGCGAGAACGCGTTATCGCCGTGCATTGGATTGACGGCACCACCTCATTCTATCCAAACCTCTTCCTGCGTGACAACGATCCAAAGGGGTTCCACCCACAGACCGGTGAACGGCAGTTCGATCTGCTGTCCGTGCCGCTCGACCTGACAGCCGAAGCGGTCACGCTCGATGGCGACGCCGTTCACATCGATTGGCGAGGAGATAACGACAGAACGACACTGGCCGCGGATTGGCTTTACAGCCATCGCCCGGGTGTACGCGCCGCCGACCCCGCCGATATAGCCGCCGAGATCTGGGAAGCGGACTTACAGATTCCCAAAGTGTCCGTCGACGATCTCTCGGAGGACCGCGTCTTCTTTGAATGGCTTTGCAGCACAAAGAGGCACGGTCTTTCGGTGGTCACCGGACTTGAAGATAACGAGGAAGCAGGCGTGGCACTCGGGGAACGCATCGGGTTTCTGAGGCGCACGAATTTCGGCCTTACTTTCCGTGTCGAGACCATTCCCGATCCCAACAATCTTGCGTACACCTCGCACGCCCTGCCCCTTCATACCGACCTTCCGAACCAGGAGATGCCGCCGGGGTACCAGTTCCTTCACTGTGTGCGGAACGGCGCAGAAGGCGGCGAATCCGTGTTCGCGGACGCCTACATGATTGCCGAGAAGGTCCGCCGCAAGGACGCCGAGGCGTTCCGGCTGCTGACGTCGACGCCAATTCCGTACCGCTTCCACGATCGCCAATATGATATTCGCGTGCATAGACCGATCGTCAGCGTCGATGAGCGGAACCGCGTTTTCGATGTCCGCTACAGCGCCCATCTCATGGACAGCTTCGATATACCCGACACCGTGATGGCCGACTACTATGCCGCCTACCGGAGGTTCATGGCGGAGACGCGTGACCCGGCCAATGTCATCACATTCAAAATGAAGCCTGGAGAGATGGTCGTCTTCGACAACAGGCGGATCCTGCATGGCCGAACCACTTTCGATCCGATGACAGGTCACCGGCTGCTCAAGGGCTTTTATGTCGACCGTGGCGAGTTCGACAGCCGGATCAGGTTGTTGGCAGGACAAGCATGAACGGTTGCGCCGACCCATTCTCATAAAGACCGACAATCGCGAACTACCAGGCGGCCGACTGCGGGCTCGATGAAGTCATGACCCTCCCGCGCTTACTCAATTGCCACCGGCCCCGCGGTGCATAGCGCTTGGCATGCGTACAGCTCTTGATAGGAACGAAACCGCGGGCACAGCTATCCGCCAGGTGGCCGTCTTGAACCAATGTGAACAGACGGCGCGCCGGCCATTTTTCTTAAGTTGCTGAAAAAGCAGCCCTTGCTGCGTATCGCGACTTATTGACTAATGAATGGCCACGGACTCTTCGACAACGCCGGATTGCGGTGTGGAGGCGAGGTAACGACTTTTTTCTCAATGAGCAGACGCAACGGTCTGCTCATCGATATTTTCGCGGGCATAGATCTTTCGGGCCATGACCGCGAGCACGAGCAGCGTCACCGTCGCAAGTAGGCAACAGCTAGCAAAGCCCATTGAGAAAGACTGGCGGGCCGCTTCGAGCCAGGCCGGGACAGCGCTGTCTTGAAGCGCCCTTGCGGTTTCGACGGCGCCACCGATCGTCGTTTTCACCGCTGCCCTCTCAGCGGCATCGAGCCCGGCAACATTCACCCCGGCCATCAGCATGCGATAGATCAAGGTGCCGAGGCTGCCGAGCAATGCGATGCCGAGGGCGCCTCCGAATTCGGCACTTGTCTCTGAAATCGCCGAAGCGGAGCCCGAATTTTCGGGCGGCGCGCTTCCGACGATTAGGCCGGTTGTCGTCAGCACGACCGGCACGAAACCGACGGCGATCACCATGGTTGCGCCGAGAACTCCGAATAGGCTTTCGCAATAGGCGGCGACCGACATAAGCAACATGCCCGCAGAGTTTATCACCAGGCCCAACAATACGGTGCGGACCGGGCCGAAATGGTTGGTGAACCGATAGGCTTGCAAGGACATGACTGTGAAGACGATCGATGAGGGAACCGACCAGAGAGCCGCTTCGAGGGGTGTGAGGCCAAGCACGAACTGGAGGAACAGGTTCTGATAGAGAAAGACGCCGAACACGAAGAACATCCCGGCAAGGTTTACCAGAAGCGAGGCCGTGAAGGCGGGCAGAGCAAAGAGCTTCAGATCGATCAGGGGATCTGGCAGGGTTTTCTGACGGCGCAAGAACAGCCAGCCGACAACGAGCCCGCCGCCTATGGGCAGTAGATGACGAATGTCAAAACCGTCTGCCGCCACGTGCTTGAAGCCGTAGACGATTGACAGCACGGTAGCAAGCGACAGTAGTACGCTCAGGAGGTCAAGCCTTGTGCCGTCCTCGCTCTTGTATTCCGGTAGCAGGATGGGAGCTGCGATCAGCAGGATGAACATGACTGGGATGTTGATGAGAAAAACCGCGCCCCAGTGGAAATATTGCAGCAGAAAGCCGCCCAGAAGCGGTCCGATCAGGCCACCGAGGGCAAAAGCCGTGCCCCAAATGCCGATGGCACGATTACGCTCCGCCTCGTTGTTGAACAGGTTGACGATCAGCGACAATGTCGAAGGTGCGATCGTCGCTCCGGCAATGCCGAGAAGCGCCCGCGACACGATGAGCTGCTGCGCGGTAGTAGAAAAGGCCGCAAGCGCCGAGGCGACACCGAAGGCGGCGGCTCCGATCAGCAGCACGCGGCGACGACCGATCCGATCTCCCAGCGTGCCCATCGTAACCAGGAAGCCGGCTACCATGAAGCCGTAGATGTCGTTGATCCAAAGGAGTTCGGAGGCCGACGGGTCGAGATCTGCGACGATTGCAGGAATAGCCAGGAACAGGATGGACAGATCCATCGAATAGATGAGACAGGCAATCGAGAGCACGCACACGCCGATCCATTCCCTGCGTCCGGCAAGGTTCCGGTCTGCTTTGGCGCTTCCAGTGTGCATCGAACTCCTCCTGTAGCGGCGGCAATGTGACGTGCCCGATGATAAATGGCAACGCTCCAACCTTGGAGCGCCCGGTTCGAGATGCGCCGAGCCAGCCAGACGCAGCACGACTGGGCGGATGGGGATTTTTCCAGCTGAACCGATTCACTCACTGAATGTCGACATGTGGGGTCAGAAAAACGAGGAGGTCAGCATGCTTGACGTGTAAAAGGCCAGGCATCACACGGCCAAAGTAGATGGGTATCGCGAGGCGGGCCAACTCCTCACTGATTCAAACTCGACAGGCGGATGTCCACCGAGTGAAAATGGCTGAGCGCAGCTTCACCGGCGCCTCGGTCAGATATGAACCACTCAGTTAGAAATCAGAGCAGTCGTGACGCTGCCATGGTTTTAGGCTGTGCTCCGGATCGGGAACATGTCTTCACCATAGTGGTGAAGCCTCGTATGGTGGCGCCGGCATAACCATCGAACTCTCAAAGGCTCGTCGTATTGGTCATGATGAGCGTCAACCGATCCGAGGCCGCAAACCTCACACGTTTCCTTATCAAGTTCGCCAGCCTTCACTGCGCGCTGTACAGCAAGATGCGCTTCATACTTGCCGGGATTGGCGCGACGCCAGTTTGCCTGCCTGGTATCTGTTTTGAGCATTGTTTCATTCTGCCTCTTGGGGTCTGCCGCGCGAGCGGTGAGATCAGATTAGCACAGCTTCAATGTTCAGGCTAAAAAGCTTGACGTCAACCATGACCTGCGCTGCCGATTTAGGCTTTGCGCCTGATCACTTACCCGAAAGCTTAGCCAAGTTCTTGTCCAGACTTGGCCGGAGGGCGCCGGAGATTTCAGTCTCCAGTCCCTTAACGATATTACCGAGTCGGCCACCCGTCCTCCGGATGTGGTTCGCCAAACGGATCGCCCGCCATGCAAAAATTTCACGGCGGCGCAGGACCTGGAGGGAGTTTGCTTGGGCGAGTGAGTTCGCAGAGGTTAGTCTACTTATTGGCGAAGTCATACCCCGCTTTGACCAGGTCTTTAAACCATGGGCTCTCAATCTGATCGGGCGATTTTACGACTACGTGGTGGTTCCACCGTGTTGGGCTGGTCTGCTTAACGTAGTGAAAATGCGAATCGTTCACCTCACGATCCAAGCAGACCGTGAGGTACAATGTGCCATCGCCCGTGCCACCGTAAGTCCACATCCAAAGAAATTTGCGCTTCCCTGCAAAGGTCATTTGGCCCGTTGTCTCTTGGCGACTCGGCCCAAGCCCCTTCGTAAAGGTGATGATCTTTTCAGCCATCTCCATGGTTTTTGGCTTGCTTCTGAAATCACCCGTCATCTTGTTTTCTATAGTCATGATGTTTCAATATCTCTGGTTTTTCGAAGCGATTGAGAGCGAATGATCCCGCTGTAGGGCTCCGGAGCATCTCGGCGTCCCGAGCCGCCACGGCAGGTTCCACCCGAAATTACCTGTCTCATGGACCGGCGAGCCCGCAAGCGCATGTGACGAACTTCGAGGATCCGGTGGATCACCGCCGACAGCCTGGCACATCAAACTTCAATCGTTCAGAACGGACCGCCGATAGGAAAATCCTTAGGGCTTAGGGCTAATCCGGCTGTCAGCTTTCATGAGCTCGCTGGACCTGTGCGAACGGCCGGAATGGTCCTCGTCAGTTGACGAG
>NZ_VSZV01000343.1:50980-60251 GCF_008919455.1 Rhizobium sp. PEPV16 | reverse complement strand
CGCTCCACCGCCTTTCCCACGGCCGATGCAGACAGACCAAGCTTCCTTCCCGCAGCCGCAAAACTTCCGGTTTCGACGGCGACTGAAAACGCGACGAGGCCGCTAAGGGATTCTATTGAGACGATTGAAGACATTATGTCCGGTATGATGCGACGAAGACCCCCATTCCGTCAACAGCCGCGATTCTCCAATATCAACAGCAACTGTTCGCGCAGACCGCTACTAGAACGTCGAGCTAAGCATTGGGAGGAAGTAATCATGTCTCACACTCATGCACGTGTCCCCCGTCGTTGATCATTCAACGCGCCGGGTAAAGGATCAAGCAAGCAATGACAAGATTGCGGCAGGTAATATTCGAACGCCTGAAAACGACTGCGATGGTGTGGCTCGCCGTCTACCCAAGCGTCCTTCTGATTGTTTGGATTGTAGGCGACTGCATGCAGGATTGGCCAATGCCGCTGCGAGTACTGGGCGCAACGCTCATGGTTGTGCCAATTGTCACCAACGTTAGCCAACCCGCAGTCAGGACAATTGTCGGCAAAATCGAACAGGTAATGGTGCAGTGGCAATCACGTAACCGGCTCTAGCCTCGTCCTTTCCGGACGGATACTCGAAAGTGGAAGGATCCACAGATATGACGATGCCCCTCGACAACATACCGAGCCGCAAAGCCTTCAATTGGATCAGCGGATCTCAATGCCAAGAAGGTCAGTTGAAACAGTCAATAGACCCAGCGACTTATAACGTAATCGGCCACTACCCCGACTACGGCCTTGAGGCAGCGAAATTTGCGGTGGCAGCAGCCTCTAAAGCCTTTCGCGAAACAATGTGGGCGCATGATCATGAATTACGGGCTCGTGTGCTCGACCAACTAGCGTGCGCCTTCGAACGCAATCGCGACAGACTACTCGAAATTCTGTCGTTGGAGAACGGCAAGGTAAAGGCTGAAGCTGCATTCGAGCTGGACATGGTTGCGAGCAAACTCCGCTACTCGGCAGCCACTGCCCTGGTCGAAGGTGGACGGGCATTGACACCAAAGCCCGGGAGCATCTCCGTGATCCTTCGGCAACCGATGGGAGTCGCGGCGGTCATTGCACCTTGGAACTCTCCGGTTATTCTGACGATCCGATCACTCGCCCCAGCGCTCGCTGCTGGTTGCACCACCGTCATCAAACTCCCGGCACAAGTCGCACAGACGGCAAGCGTCATGGCCGAGATTATGGCGGAAGCAGAGGATCTTCCGAATGGCGTGATCAATCTGTTTTTCGAAAGCGGTCCTGAGGGCTCCGCCTATCTCGTGGACTCGCCGGAGGTTCCGGTCGTCAGTTTCACCGGATCTACCCGTACCGGCCGAGCCATTAGCAGCGCCGGCGCGAGGTACCTCAAACGTTTCGGAATGGAGCTCGGCGGCAAGACGCCGATGATCGTCTTTGACGATGCAGACCTTGATGCCGCCTTGCCGGTACTGCAAAAGGCGCTGACTGTCTTCAGCGGTCAGTTCTGCATGACGGGGTCCCGCTTGCTCGTGCAGGATGGAAAATATGAGGCCGTGCGCAACGGCTTGGCGGAGAGATTGCGCAAGGTCAAGGTTGGCCCCGCCGCCGACCCCTCCAGCGATATGGGCCCGCTGATCGACCGCGCTAACGTTGCGCGGGTCGATGGTGTGGTCGAGGCCGCTATCGCAGCCGGCGCGAAGGTCGTCGAGCGGGGCGGACCCATCAATGTGGGTCCCCTTGCAAACGGCGCTTTCTTCCGCCCGGCCCTTCTGGAAGTCTCCGACAACAGTCTTGCTATCGTACAGGAGGAGACTTTTGGCCCAGTGCTGACGATTCAGCGGTTCTCTGACGAGGCGGAAGCGATCCGTCTTGCCAACGACAATGAGTACGGACTGTCAGCCAGCATCTGGACACGCGATGTAGATCGATCCTTGCGCGTCGCGCAGGCGCTCGAAGCGGGCTCGGTGTGGATCAATGACTGGGCGAAGGTCTACGACGGTACCGAGGAGGGCGGATTCAAGCAGTCTGGCGTTGGCCGCTTGAACGGTCTGGCCGCGCTGGACGATTTCATCGAACACAAGCACATCGCGCTCAAGCCGGGCTTGGCGCAACGCTGACACCTCAATTCCCAAAGTCACTTAGAAGGAGGAATATACGATGTCTATCAATGCGAACACTAAGAAGTTGTCTAATGCCGAGCCTGCATCCCCGACGTCACCGTTGGGGGTATTGCAGTCGATCCTGTCGAACCCGACTGACCTGGATTTCGTAAAACAATTCACGACGGACGATTTCATTTATGTTTCGCTGAACTATGAGCACGCGGAGCTGAAGCGGAT
Organism: Rhizobium sp. PEPV16; assembly: GCF_008919455.1. Lineage (NCBI taxonomy): Bacteria > Pseudomonadati > Pseudomonadota > Alphaproteobacteria > Hyphomicrobiales > Rhizobiaceae > Rhizobium > Rhizobium sp. PEPV16. The sequence goes on along the minus strand of NZ_VSZV01000343.1, from coordinate 57,916 downwards.
TATGCCTTGGGCCGGTACCAACGAAGGTACCGAAGGGCTGGTTCAGACTTTTATCGATGTCGGCCGTTACTGGACGACAGACACCTTCGAAATTCAGGACAGCTTCGAAAATAAGAACGGAGCAGCGATCTTCGGCACGTTCACCTACACATCAAACGTTTTGGGCAATACGGTGACGTCGCCCTTTTCGGTTCTGGCGCGCGGTGAGAACGGCAAGCTGTCTTATGTGCAGTTTATGGAAGATACTTTCGCAACGGTCCGCAGTTTCAGAAACGGCGGCGAGTATTCCATCAAAGCGAACCCAGACGGGTCCGAAATCACTGTCTGAATGTAAGTCTGCCTCGCGGCAACGATCACTAACTTGATGTAATAGGTTTCGGGCAGCAAGTAATCGCCAGGCGAACTGAACGAAACTTCGGTCAGTTTTCGGCAAAACAACGCCGAAAAAACAATCCTGATCCTGCATGCGCTTGCTCACCTCTCGCAGGAGCGATGGCGCCTATGGCTGCGGCGTGACCTAGGTTTCTGCCGATCCGCAAAAGATGGTCGAATGGTTCATGGTCGAGTCCTGGGCGAAGCACCTGCGCCAGCACAAACGGGTTTCGCAGGCCGATGCCGACCTCCAGGCCAAGGTACTTGCCTACCACTCGGGTCCGACAGGCCTGTTGTTCGCCATTTCCTGGCGATCAACAGGCCGGGCAAAGCCTGATACGAAGCCGTCTTTGGCAGGAACAGGCAGGATCAAGGTCCTCCTAAGAGCGGGAGGACCGGCAATACGGCAGTGCAACGTAGTGGCAGTCCTGCAGAGAACTACAGTGACTGGTTTTTTGACAATTAAATATCGATATCAGGGACCCCGATGCCGCCAGGGTCACGCAGTTCGTCCACGTAACAGGGATATTCCTGCCGCTGTCGGGCAGAAACCTGCGCATCGATGTCCATTAGCATGATGGAAGAACTGGTTTCTGTCCGCCCAGCCAGATCGCCCCCGGGGGTGATGGCGAAGCCGCCTCCGCCGAAGCGTGGACCATCCGTAGAATGCCCGACCCTGTTCGAACTGACGACGTAACTCCCAGAGACGATTGAGGCCATCTTGCCGGCAGTTATCCAGCTTTCGTGGGCAGAACCGGTCGCCCGAGGAACGGCAATCAAATCGGCTCCGCATCGGCCGTATTGTCTGGCATGTTCGTTGAACATGAGTTCGGTACACAAAAGGACGCCTACACCTAGCCCGCAAATATTCTGGATGTTGAAGCGCCCATCGCCTCGACTGAACCAGGACACCTCGGACCAACCAGGCTCCTGCGGAAGGTAGGTCTTCGTATGCAGGGGGCGAACTTCGCCGTTCTCGATGACGATCGCCTCATTGGCAAGGCGGTCGGCGAGCAGCATTGGGCGACTTGTTATAACAGCCGGAATGTTCAGTGCGGCGAGAGCAGCAGTTCCAGCTTCGTGGATCTCAACACTTTGCCGTGCGTCCTCCATGGCGAAATCCTCCTTTCGAGCCAGCCACTGGCCGAAGGGCATCTCATTCATCACCAGTATATCGGGCCGGCGCTTGGCAAGAGCCTGGGCAAATTGGTCCCACGCCGCTCCATGCGGCTGCAAGCCATCCGTCATCTCGACGTAAGCACAAACAGGCATTATTTCCTCCAACTCAAGAGATTGAGATTAGTGCTTGGCGTAGCAGGTCAGAGTTCCTGGGCTGCCATGAGCTTCTCGCTGGACGGCCCGGTATTCTCAATGAGGTAGCGGATCACCGTGACTGGCATTGCTTAGGATGGGCTAGAAAGTTAATTCGCGGCGGCCGCCTTTTGGGCTTCAGCAATGGAAAGGCGAACGGCCCTTTTCATGGCATCCTTCTCCCCGAATATCGCAACAAAAGCCGTGGCACCTTCCAAACGGGCTAACGTGTCTGTCGCAATGTCTCGAGCTACATCGACAGGCATGGCGCGGGACAGGATGCTCGACAGATGATCGCGATGCGCTTGAAAAAATGCTCGAACGGCATGCTTCGCAATCGGGGTCTCGTCACTTGTGCCGTAGGCTAGATGCAGACCTACGCATCTGCCGCGATCAGTGAGAGTGGTCGCGATAAATTCGATGACCTCGACGAATTCATCATCCCATTGCCCGGAGGCTGAGTCTCTTTGACCGAATGTCTCTTGCAAAGTGAGATCAAGTACCGCCGGAACGAGAGCTTCCTTATTGGGGAAGCGGACGTACAGCGATGATTTCTTCAGGCCCACGGCATCCGCGAGGTCATTCATCGACGCGCCTGCATAACCTTTTGATCGAAACAACTCCCTCGCAGTCGATACGATCGTTTCTCTCATGACTTTCATACGTCTTCTCCGAGCCAGGGTTCTCCGCATTTGATACAGGAAATCTAAGGGGTTGACAACCGACCGTTCGGTCGTATTTTACCTTCATTCGCGACTGTTGGTTTGTCGAATCCTTTGAGAAGGAGTTCTAAAATGGCCGTAAGCTACAAAACGCAAAAGGTACAAGACGTCGAGGTTTTCTACAGAGAGGCCGGTTCAAAGGAAGCGCCAGTCATTCTTCTGCTCCACGGTTTTCCGTCATCCAGCCATATGTTCCGTGATCTGATCCCGCTGTTGGCAGATCGATACCGCGTCATCGCACCAGACCTTCCCGGGTTCGGTCGAACGAGTTCACCTGAACGTGGAGAATTCCCTTACACATTCGATAAACTCGCCGCTGTCATGACGGGCTTCACAGAGGCACTCGGCCTCAGCCGCTATGCACTTTACGTTTTCGACTATGGTGCACCGATCGGGTTCAGGATGGCGACGGCCAATCCGGACCGAATCTCCGGCATCATCAGCCAGAATGGCAACGCCTACATCGAAGGGTTCAGTGATGCATGGACTGCGTGGGAGGCCTATTGGCGTGACCCCTCCGCTCAAAACAGAGAGGCATGTCGGGCATCTCTGTCTCCTGGGGTGATCGAGAACTGGCAATACCGCACCGGGACATCAAAGGAGCGTCTTTCACCCGATGGTTATCAACTTGATATCGCGTTCATGTCGCGGCCGGGTGCTGAAGACATTCAACTGGATCTAATCCTCGACTACAGAACAAACATTGACCGGTATCCGGAGTTTCAGGCGTATTTTCGGGATCACCAGCCACCGTTCCTGGCGATCTGGGGCAGACATGATCCAGCATTCGTACCCGCGGGTGCTGAGGCCTATAAGCGTGACCTGCCCACCGCGGAGGTCCATCTGCTCGATACCGGCCATTTTGCCTTGGAAACACATGCAGATGAGATCGCTCAGTTCATCCGGAGCTTCCTGATCAGACATGTCTAAGCTCGATACGACTGTCGTCGTCGGGCTTGGCCCAAGTGGCCACTGAAAAGCGGACAATCGCGAAGCTTCACGGGGAAGACAGGTACGGGTTTTACGACCTATTCCAAGTGTTCCTGTTCAAGCAACGGAGTTTTGCACGTCTGGCACCTACAGGATGCCAGCAATCCCCGCGAAATAGTGTTCGCTTGTTCGGTTGGATCCGACGGTGTCCTTCGCAAATAACTTGAAACACATCAACCTATACTGGTGGAAAGGAACAGATACATGATCAATCTTGAAGGCAAACGTGCACTGGTAACTGGCGGGTCGCGAGGCATTGGTGCTGCGATCGCATTGGCGCTGGCAGAAAACGGCGCGGATGTCGCGTTCACCTACCAACGCTCCGCCGAAAAGGCCTCGAAGGTAACGGAAGCGATCGAAAAGATGGGGCGTCGCGTGGCTGCAATCCAAGCGGACAGCGCCGACCCCGAGGCAATTGCTAGCTCAGTAAGCGAGGCCGTCTCCGCTTTGGGGGGGCTGGATATCCTTGTGAACAGCGCCGCGATTGGCCACAACGGCATGATCGTCGACCTGGATGTCTCAGCGTATCAGACCTTGATGGATGTCAATGTACGAGCTCCGGTCCTGTTCGCGAAAGCCGTCATCCCGCATCTCGGCAAAGGCGGCCGCATCGTCACAATCGGCTCGGCTCTGGGCGAGCGGGTACCGTTTCCCGGCATAACACCCTATGCAATGTCCAAGGCAGCACTCACATCCTTCACACGCGGTCTTTCGCGTGAACTTGGTCCAAGTGGTATCACCGTCAATCTCGTGCAACCCGGAGCAACCGATACTGAAAGCAACCCGGCGGACGGCCCGGCTGCAGACTTGCAGAAAAGCTTGACGTCCTTGGGACGCTACGGCGAACCGCGGGAGATTGCCAACGCTGTGGTATTTCTCGCAAGCCCGGCCGCGAGTGTCATCACGGGCGCTATTCTCACCGCAGACGGCGGTGCAATCGCCTGACTTGCTCGTGCAAGATTCTGATGGAGCGATGGTGCCCACCTTTTCGATCGCCCGGACTAACCGGCAACACACCATTTCGGTGGGCGCCATCTCCATGCTTATACCTTCCTCACAATAGGAGACCACAATGGCAAAGCCTGAACTTTTCGTCACGCCCGGGTTCGGGCAGAAATTCCATGAGCTTTTGCACTTTTCACAAGCGCTCAAGATTGGTGATCGCATCGAGATCTCCGGCCAGGGCGGATGGAACGATGAACTCGAAATTCCGGAGTCAATCGTGACCGAGATCGAGAGAGCATTTGAGAATGTCCGGCGAACCTTGGCCACGGCTGGCGCGGACTGGAAGGATGTCGTCCATGTCAACTCTTATCACGTCGGAGGCTTTCCACCGATCGTGAACGAAACGATTGCCGGTCTTTTCCGTGAGTACATGCCCGATCGAGCTCCGATCTGGACGCAGACCGGTGTGGAAGCCCTTGGGCTCCCCGCCATGCGAATTGAGATCCGTGTCACTGCCATCCTGGAATGACTCTGGCGCCTACCACGGCTGCATTACGATGCAAAGGCTAGTCGCGTTTTAGCAACGACCGACCCATGGCCAAAGCCTGTGACCGCCTTAATGCGATCAGAATCTCGGCCTCCCAAGGAGAATGTAATGAACACCGACAGTTGCCCCATTCCCACACCGCAGGAGCGCTCCTTCCTAGCCATCCAGCAAGCGGCCGAACAGACGATGCTTGAGAAGGTGTCGCGCGCCATCTCCGATGCGACAGCCGAAGTCACGAGGAACGTGCAAGACGCTGGTTTGGAATTTGAACCGACCAGTGAAGGCTACTTCATGTTCGCGGTTCAGCAGGCAACATTCGTGCGCCTTTGCGGAGGCAATCCGGATACGCTGCGGGGAGGAAACCCGGAGGTTGGCGAACATGTCATTCGGAACTGTCGCAACATCATTGACACCTATTGGAAGAGCCACACAGCACAGACCGCGGTGCCCTGAAAAGCACTTTCCTGTCCCAGGCAATCGGTCACAGCAATAAACGAGGTCCATCATGAAATGGGAATACCTGACAGTCGACAAGACACTCGATAACCAGCAGATGAACGAACTTGGTGACGCCGGGTGGGAATTAGTTGCGGTCGTTTCACCAGCGCATTTCGTCTTTCATTATTTCTTCAAGCGGGAAGCTCAGCCGCTATAGCAACTATCGAAGGACTGAAGCGTTTACAGGCGTCTTGCCTTCTAGCAATGCAAATGGCGCCCGGTAGCACGGGCGGGACGACCGCGATCCGGCCCCGCAATCGCTGGGCAATCCCTTATCAGTGGAATTCAGCAGATTGGGCTGAGCGCTGCAAGTTGGGTTCATCGGTGAATGACAGTTAGCCCGTGCAGTTACGGAAAAGGAAGAACAGATGAAGGCTGCAGTCTATGGCAACCCTGGTGTTCCGGCCGTTCTTGAATCTGTCTATATGCCGGATCCTGCCTGCGGGCCGGGCAATGTGCTCATTGCCGTCGAGGCTATTTCCATTGAGGGAGGCGACCTCATTGGTGAATTGCACTGAGAGCTGACCCAGGCTCCACCCGCTTCATGTTTCGGACATGGTACCGCAAGACCATGTGCATGGGCGCTGCCATCCACGAGACGGGCGGCGCGCGGATGGGAGAGACTCCGGAGATATCCATCAGTGCTCAATCGCTACAACAAGTTTGGGACGCGCCTAACCTCATCGTCACCGACGCCAGCGCCTTCCCCGGCAGTGGAGTTGCCGGCACCACCCTCACCGTCATGGCCCTGACCCTTTGCGCCTGCCGTCATCTCGTTGATGGAGAAGAGTATTCCTCTTAAAAAGGCTCTAACGCAGATAAGCAACTTCCCGATTACACCAGGTCTTGAGTGGAATCGAACCGCCGACGGCCTTATTTGGGACAGAAATCCAGCTGGATTTCTTAGTGAAAATTCCTGCTCTTCACCTTCAGCGTATCGATATGAAGGTCAGGCACGAACATGTCGCGCACGGCTATAACCGGCTTCGGTTTGTCCCGTGGATCAGGCCCACCGCTCCTGGCGAACTCATCGCCACGGCCGGCCGGCAGCTTGAACTCCTCATCCCGATCGGCAAGGCCGATAAGGTCGCCTGAGAGGTCGAACAGCTGCTGGGCGACAAGATGCACCACCTCCCCTTCCCGCTGGATCCGGCCATTGATCGCCATCATCGAGGACCCGAGAACGACCCGCCGGCGGTTTTCAAACAGCGTCGGCCAGACGACGAGATTGGCCGGCCCGGTCTCGTCCTCAATGGTAATGAACATGACGCCCTTGGCCGATCCAGGCTTTTGCCGCACCAGGACAAGGCCGGCGGTGTAGACCCATTGCCCGTCCCTCGAATTCATCGCCTCGGCACAGGTGATGATGTTGCGCACTGATAAATCCTTGCGCAGGAAGGCGATCGGATGCTGCCGCAATGTCAGCCCGGTATGACTGTAATCCTCGATGACGTTATGCCCGCCCGTCATCTGCCGAAGAGCGACCTCTGGCTCCTGCTGCTCGGCGATTGCAGCCCTCTCCCGTTCGGCAGCCGCGGCAAACAGCGGCAG
>NZ_VSZV01000343.1:49763-50970 GCF_008919455.1 Rhizobium sp. PEPV16 | reverse complement strand
TGCGCAGGAAGGCGATCGGATGCTGCCGCAATGTCAGCCCGGTATGGCTGTAGTCCTCAATGACGTTATGCCCGTCCGTCATCTGCCGAAGTGCCACCTCCGGCTCCTGCTGCTCGGCAATTGCAGCCATCTCCCGATCGGCCGCGGCGGCAAACAACGGCAAGGGTTCGTCGCGCAGCGCCTTGATCGCCCAGAGCGCGTCGCGGCGTTCCAGCTTCAGCGACGGCAGAAACGCATCGGCCTTGGCAAGCTGGACGAGCGCTTCCGGGGGCACGCCGGATCGGCGCCACATGTCGTCAACCGAGACAAAGGCATTGTCCATGCGTGCCGCGACGATGCGCGCCGCGTCAGCGACCGCCAGTCCTTTCACCTGCCGGAAGCCCAACCGGACAGCGTGGCGGCCAGATTTGCCGATCCGCTCCAGCGTGCAGTCCCACCGGGACCGATTGATGCAGACCGGCCGCACCTCGACGCCGTGCGCTCTCGCATCGCCGACGATCTGCGCCGGCGCGTAAAAACCCATGGGTTGCGAATTGATTAGCGCCGCACAGAAGGCTTCCGGGTAGTGGCGTTTGATATAGCTCGACGCATAAGCGATCAGCGCGAACGAAGCCGCATGGCTCTCCGGAAAACCATAGGAGCCAAAGCCTTCGAGCTGGGAGAAGGTCTTTTCGGCGAATTCGGGCGTGTAGCCGTTCCTCACCATGCCGGACACGAGCTTGTCCTTGAACCGCGAGACGCCGCCGGTGAACTTGAAGGTCGCCATCGACTTGCGAAGCTGGTCGGCCTCGCCGCCGGTAAAGCCGGCGCAGACCATCGCGACCCGCATCGCCGACTCTTGAAACAGCGGCACGCCTAACGTCTTGCCGAGCACCGCTTCCAGCTCTGGCGTCGGATATTCGACGGCCTCCTTGCCTTCGCGCCGGCGCAGATAGGGATGCACCATGTCGCCCTGGATCGGACCGGGCCGGACAATGGCGACCTGCACCACGAGGTCGTAGAAGGTTCGGGGTTTCAGCCGCGGCAGCATCGCCATCTGAGCGCGGCTTTCGATCTGGAACGTGCCGAGCGTATCGGCCTTGCGGATCATCGCATAGGTCGCAGGATCCTCCTGCTCGATGTCAGACAGGTCGAGATCCCGATCCTTGTGCTCGCGGATCAGATCGAAGGCCTTGGCCATGCAGGTCAGCATCCCAAGGGCCAGGAC
>NZ_VSZV01000343.1:49574-49753 GCF_008919455.1 Rhizobium sp. PEPV16 | reverse complement strand
CCCACCGGGACCGATTGATGCAGACCGGCCGCACCTCGACGCCGTGGGCTCTCGCATCGCCGACGATCTGCGCCGGCGCATAAAAACCCATCGGCTGCGAATTGATCAGCGCGGCGCAGAAGGCTTCCGGATAATGGCATTTGATGTAGCTCGACGCATAGGCGATCAGCGCGAACGAT
>NZ_VSZV01000343.1:49301-49564 GCF_008919455.1 Rhizobium sp. PEPV16 | reverse complement strand
GTTCGTCGCGCAGCGCCTTGATCGCCCAGAGCGCGTCGCGGCGTTCAAGCTTCAGCGACGGCAGAAAGGCATCGGCCTTGGCAAGCTGGACGAGCGCTTCCGATGGCATGCCGGATCGGCGCCACATATCATCAACCGAGGCAAAGGCATTGTCCATGCGTGCCGCGACGATGCGCGCGGCGTCAGCGACCGCCAATCCTTTCACCTGCCGGAAACCGAGCCGGACAGCATGGCGACCGGAACTGCCGATCCGCTCCAGCGTA
>NZ_VSZV01000343.1:48197-49291 GCF_008919455.1 Rhizobium sp. PEPV16 | reverse complement strand
GCGTGTAGCCGTTCCTCACCATGCCGGACACGAGCTTGTCCTTGAAGCGCGAGACGCCGCCGGTGAACTTGAAGGTCGCCATCGACTTGCGCAACTGATCGGCCTCGCCGCCGGTAAAGCCGGCGCAGACCATCGCCACCCGCATCGCCGACTCTTGAAACAGCGGCACGCCAAGCGTCTTGCCGAGCACCGCCTCAAGCTCGGGCGTCGGATATTCGACTGCCTCCTTGCCTTCGCGCCGGCGCAGATAGGGATGCACCATATCCCCCTGGATCGGACCGGGCCGGACAATGGCGACTTGCACCACGAGATCGTAGAAGGTCCGGGGTTTCAGCCGCGGCAGCATCGCCATCTGCGCGCGGCTTTCGATCTGAAACGTGCCGAGCGTATCGGCCTTGCGGATCATCGCATAGGTCGCAGGATCCTCCTGCTCGATGTCAGAGAGGTCGAGATCCCGATCCTCGTGCTCGCGGATCAGATCAAAGGCCTTGGCCATGCAGGTCAGCATTCCAAGCGCCAGGATGTCCACCTTCATGAATTTCAGGGCTTCGACGTCGTCCTTGTCCCATTCGATGATCTGACGGTCCTTCATCGCGGCAGGCTCGATCGGCACGAGATCGTCGAGCCGATCATGGGTGAGGACGAACCCGCCCGGATGCTGGCCAAGATGCCGCGGCGCGCCCATCAGTTGCTGGGCAAGCTTCAGCGTGAGCACAAGCCGCCGGTCGTCCGGATTGAGATTGAGCTCACGGACATTGCGGTCGCAGACCTCTTCCGACCAGGACCACATGCCTGACGACAATGCCTTGATGACATCTTCGGGCAGGCCGAGCGCCTTGCCGACATCGCGGATCGCACCACGCGCCCGGTAGCGCGTAACGGTCGCGCAAAGCGCTGCCTTTTCTCTGGTATAGGTGCGATAAATCCACTGGATCACCTCTTCGCGCCGCTCGTGCTCGAAATCCACATCGATATCCGGTGGCTCGTCGCGCTCCTGGGATACAAAACGCTCGAACAGAAGATCGTTTGTCGAGGGATCGATACTGGTAATGCCGAGAATGTAGCAGACGGCGCTGTTGGCGGCAGAACCCCTC
>NZ_VSZV01000343.1:45768-48187 GCF_008919455.1 Rhizobium sp. PEPV16 | reverse complement strand
CTTGAGACCGCGCATAGCGCACGATCGAGAAGACGGTCAGAAAATAGGGCGCGTATTTCATGGTGCGGATGAGGTCGAGCTCGTGCCGCACGACCTTCAACACATCGGGTGGCAGACCTTCGGGATAGCGATCAGGCACGCATTGCCAGACATAATGCTCCAGCGAAGCCTGGGCATCCTTGCCCGGTACGATCGCCTCCTCCGGATATTGGTAGGTGAGTTCCTCGAGCGAGAAAGTACACCGACGGACGACCTCCACGGTTCGTGCCAGGGCTTGCCCGTACCGCGGAAACAACCGCTCCATTTCTTCCGGCGGCTTCAGGTAGCGATCGGCATGGCGCTCGCGCTCGAAACCAACCTCGTCGATGGTGGTGCGGGTACGAATACAGGTGACGATGTCCTGCAACTGCCGGCGACCTGGTTCATGGAAGAGAACGTCATTGGTGACGACCGTCTTCACCTTGAACCTCGCCGCAAGATTGGAAATTTCATGCAGCCGCAGCTGGTCGTTCTGCCGACGCCGCAGACAAAGCGAGACATAGGCCCGATCACCAAACAGCTCGGCCATCCTGCGCAGCTGGATTGCACAGAGGTCATCCGGCAGATCCGGCACCAGGATGCCGACCATGCCGTCGTTGTAGGCAATGACATCGTCCCAGTGCAGAATGCAGTTGTTCTTGCCGCCGCGCGACTTGCCAAGCGTGATAAGGCGGGTCAGCCGGGAATAGGCAGCCCGGTCGGTCGGGTAGACCAGCACCGACATGCCGTCGGCCAGATCGAGCCGGCAACCGACAACGAGGCGCAAACCCGTGGCGCGCGATGCTTCAAGCGCCCGGACAATTCCGGCAAGCGAATTGCGGTCGACAACGCCGAGGGCTTCGATACCGAGAGCCTTGGCGGTCTCGAACAGTTCCTGCGCCGAACTCGCACCGCGCAGGAAGGAAAAATGGGTCGTGACCTGCAGCTCGGCATAACTCATGCGAAGATCCCATGGCAGTACCAGCGATGGCTTCCGGTTTCCGGATCGATGCCATCACCGGAGCGAAACACCCAGAGGCGCTCGCCGGCCTCGTCTTCGATGACGAAATAATCCCGCACCGCCTCCATCTCCGCGTCGCGCCGCCACCACTCGCCAAAGATCCGTTCCGGACCGTCGGCCCGCTTGACCTTCCGGCGCCTTCCGCGCCAGGTAAGCGAGGCCGGCGGGCGGTCCGGCAGCAAGGCGATGGCCTCGGTCAGCTCCGGACGGGCCAGCAGCCGGACCGGCCGGCGCCAATGGCTGACCCAGGTGACCTCGACAGGGTCGGCAGCAGGACTGATCCGATGGACGGAGCGCTCGGGCACGTCGGACGCAACCGGTGCCACCCGATAAACACGCTGGCCACGGTTGCCGTAGATATCGATCAGCGGCGTCACGTCCTTCACTTCCTCTTCGACCAGCGAGGAGGATTTCTGGCGCTCCTCCAGCGGCTCGACTATCACCGCAACCAAGGTGAGCTTCTCGATCCCGAAGCCGGGTTCGATCTTTTCCGTCCGGTCGCGAAACAGCTTCGTCAGCCAGGCGACGTCGCGCACCGGCTTCACCGTGCCGGCGCGGATTGCCTGCCGCGTGCCGTCGACCTTTTCGACGATCAGGTCGGCGCGCCGAACACCAAGGCCACGCCTTTGCAGCTCCTCGATCAGTTGTACGACCAGCCGGCCGACATATTTGTTGATGGTTTCGGCAGCACCGATCGGCTCGGCGAAGGCTCTGGAGACCTCGATAGTTTCGGCGGTGCGGATCGGATCGATCGGTTCGGAAGCGCGGCCGAACATCTGGTCGAGCCGCCGGCCAATCTCCGGACCAAAACGAAGCGTCAGCGGCGCGCGCGGCGTGTTCGCCAATTCGCTGACGGTCTGGAAGCCGAGCGTGCGCAAGTCGCTGACGACTTTTCCGGGAAGGCGCAGCAACGATATCGGCAGCTTTTCGACCGCGCGGACGGTCTCACCGGTCGGCACGATGACCGTTTCGCGGGTGATAGCACGGGCGCAGGCGTGTGCCGCACCCCAGGTGTCGGCGATCGCGACACGTGGGGTGAGTTTTTTTGCCAGGAACTGATTGGCGATCTTGGTCACCATGGAAAGCTCGCCGCCCTGCAGGTGATCGGCACCCTCGGTGTCCATGACGATCCCGTCGATCCCATCGACGGCGACGATCGGCGAATAGAGTGTCAGCGCCCAAAGGGTAATGCGTTCGAGTGCTGCGGCATCCTTTACAGGATCCGCCTCGATCAGCATCAGGCCGCGGAACAGCGCCTGTGCTTTCGCCGCAGGCATGCCGACATGCACGCCGGCTTTTCGGGCGGCCGCGTCGGCCGCCGACACCCAGCGTTTTGAGCCGCTCCTGGCGATCACGGCGATCGCCTGTTCAGGCGGAATG
>NZ_VSZV01000343.1:43314-45758 GCF_008919455.1 Rhizobium sp. PEPV16 | reverse complement strand
CGTCGCGCCGCCACCACTCGCCAAAGATCCGTTCCGGACCGTCGGCGCGCTTGACCTTCCGGCGCCTGCCGCGCCAGGTGATCGAGACCGGCGGCCGGTCCGGCAGCAAGGCGATGGCCTCGATCAGTTCGGGACGGACCAGCAGCCGCACCGGCCGGCGCCAATGGCTGACCCAGGTAATCTCGACCGGATCGGCAGCAGGACTGATGCGCTGGACGGAGCGCTCTGGCACGTCGGAGGCCACGGGGGCGACCCGATACACACGCTGGCCGCGGTTGCCGTAGATATCGATCAGCGGTGTGACGTCCTTGACTTCCTCCTCGACCAGCGACGACGACTTCTGGCGCTCCTCCAGCGGCTCGACCATCACCGCAACCAGGGTGAGCTTCTCAATCCCGAAGCCGGGCTCGATCTTTTCCGTCCGGTCGCGAAACAGCTTCGTCAGCCAGGCGACATCGCGCACCGGCTTCACCGTGCCGGCACGGATCGCCTGCCTGACACCATCGACCTTTTCGACGATCAGGTCGGCGCGTCGAACACCAAGGCCGCGTGTCTGTAGCTCCCCTACTAGTTGTACGACCAGCCGGCCGACATATTTGTTGATGGTCTCGGCAGCACCGATCGGCTCGGCGAAGGCGCGGCTCACCTCGACGAGCTCGGCGGTGCGGATCGGATCGATCGGCTCGGAGATGCGGCCGAACATCTGGTCGAGCCGCAGGCCGATCTCCGGGCCGAAACGAAGCGTCAGCGGCGCACGTGGAGTATTGGCGAGTTCTCCGATGGTCTGGAATCCAAGCGTGCGCAGATCGCTGACGACTTTCCCGGGAAAGCGCAGCAACGATATCGGCAGCTTTTCGACGGCGCGGACGGTCTGACCTGAAGGCACGATGACCGTTTCGCGGCTGATGGCGCGGGCGCAGGCGTGTGCCGCACCCCAGGTGTCGGCGATCGCGACACGGGGGGTGAGTTTTTTTGCCAGGAACTGATTGGCAATCTTCGTCACCATGGCAAGCTCGCCGCCCTGCAGGTGATCGGCGCCTTCGGTATCCATGACGATGCCATCGATCCCATCGACCGCGACGATCGGCGAATAGAGCGTCAGCGCCCAAAGGGTAATGCGTTCGAGTGCTGCGGCATCCTTTACAGGATCCGCATCGACCAGCATCAGGCCGCGGAACAACGCCTGTGCTTTCGCCGCCGGCATGCCGACATGAACGCCGGCATTTCGCGCGGCCGCGTCGGCGGCCGACACCCAGCGCTTCGAGCCGCTCCTGGCAACCACGGCGATCGCCTGTTCAGGCGGAATAGACGGATCGGCGCGACGAATGCGATCCGTCGGCAGATCCGGAAGATAGATCGAGACGACCCTTGTCATCGCACGCCCTCACGAGAAACTCAGCACATTCACCCGCTTTCACGCGCATCAGTTCCAGCAACCATTGAGCCCTTCCGACACCCGGCACTGGCAATTCCTCCGACGGCATGACGCTGACCCGCCATCGCGTGGTCGACGCCGTAGGTTGCCCGAAATCGTTGGCCTCCGTCTGCCGTCGCCAGCGTCGCACGGCAAGCGCCATGGTACCGGTGCGCTCAGCCGCCAGCTGGAGCCGGCGCGAGCTGACCATCGGCAGGCGAACGAGCTCTCCGACGACGGCGCCGAGCCCACCAAAGGACAGCCCCTCCTCCATGTTTGCCAGAACGTCTTCCTCCCTGTCGGATTCGACAAAGATCACCCGGTCGGGATGCAGGCCGACCTGGGCGAGCGCAGGAAAAAACAGGTCCGGCCGCGTCAGGCACCAGACGACCGGGCCTTTCGTCCGCGCTGCTATCCCCGCAGCAAACAGGGCTGCCGCCGCCCCATCGACGGTCCCTGCTCCGCCTCCGGCAAATTCGTGCAACGCGCCATAGGCCAGGCCACCTCCCGGCAGGACCGCATCGATTTCCGGCACGCCGAAGGAGAGACAGCCGGCCTTTCTGGCTGACACGCCCTCCAGCGAGGCGATGCGCTCGCGCAGATCGGAAATCACCCTTTCACGGGCAGCAGTCATCGTTCACGGCTCTCTTCAAGGTCGTGTTGGCGGCCGACATCATGTCAGACAGAATGCAGATGTTCTCTTTCTGTTCCGGCCGAATAAAAGAGTCAAGCAACCGGAGGGATGGGAATATTATCCTGAACATTAGAAATCAGCAGAATACCCATGGGAATCAGCCCAGTAGCAATCTGCGGATTTTTTTCGGAGCGTCTGCGAGCGCTACTCCCTTTGTGTGAATTGCGGGGACAAGTCGGCATCGTCACAGTGTCTTTAAGATTTTTCTGCTGAACTGTCGGCATGCCGAAGCCTCCGAGATCAAGACCCCTCCTTCGTGACGCCGAGGCCCCGATCCGTTCCCGGCTGCGAGGCAAGCGCAATCCAGCCCAACCGCAGCTCCTGTTTGATCCCATG
>NZ_VSZV01000343.1:42612-43304 GCF_008919455.1 Rhizobium sp. PEPV16 | reverse complement strand
TGTCATCGCACGCCCTCACGAGAAACTCAGCACATTCACCCGCCTTCACGCGCATCAATTCCAGCAACCATTGGGCTCTCCCCACACCCGGCACTGGCAATTCCTCCGACGGCATGACGCTCACCCGCCACCGCGTGGTCGAGGCCGTCGGTTGCCCGAAATCATTGGCCTCCGTCTGCCGCCGCCAGCGTCGCACCGCGAGCGCCATCGTACCCGTTCGCTCGGCCGCCAGCTGCAGCCGGCGCGAACTGACCATCGGCAGGCGAACGAGCTCACCGACGACGGCGCCGAGCCCGCCAAAGGAAAGCCCTTCCTCCATGTTTGCCAGAACGTCTTCCTCCTTGTCGGACTCAACGAAGATCACCCGATCCGGGTGGAGGCCGACCTGGGCGAGCGCAGGAAAGAACAGATCGGGGCGCGTCAGGCACCAGACGATCGGGCCTCTCGTCCGCGCTGCGATCCCTGCGGCACAGAGCGCTGCCGCTGCACCATCCACCGTGCCCGACCCGCCGCCGGCAAATTCGTGCAGGGCGCCATAGGCCAGACCACCTCCCGGGAGCACTGCATCGATTTCCGGCACCCCGAAGGACAGACAGCCAGCCTTTCTGGCTGATACGCCTTCAAGCGATGCAATGCGCTCGCGCAGGTCGGAAATCACCCTGTCACGGGCAGCAGTCATCGTTCACGGCTCC
>NZ_VSZV01000343.1:35136-42602 GCF_008919455.1 Rhizobium sp. PEPV16 | reverse complement strand
CGGAGGGATGGGAATATTATCCTGAACATTAGAAATCAGCAGAATAGCCATGGGAATCAGCCCGATAGCGGCGGGTGGATTTTTTTACGAGCGTTTTCCAGCGCTAATCCCTTTGTGTGAATTGCGGGGACAAGTCGGGACCGTCACAGTGTCTTTAAGATTTTTCTGCTGAACTCCCGGCATGACGAAGCCTCCGAGATCAAAACCCCTCCTTCGTGACGCCGAGGCCCCGATCCGTTCCCGGCCGCGCAGGAAACGAAATCCCGCCCAGCCGCAGCTCCTGTTCGACCCCATGCCTGAGCGCGTCGAGCCTGCGCTGGCGGAATTGAAGTCCCGTCCCCCAAAGGGTAGCGAGTGGAGCTGGGAGCTGAAATTGGATGGCTATCGCCTTGCCGTTCATATCGAACCGCAGGGGATCCGGATCCTCACCCGCGGCGGCCATGACTGGACGCATCGGTTTCCGGCCATAGAGCAGGCCGCCCGAGCGCTCGGGCCGGCGACGATGATCATCGATGGCGAGGCCGTCGTGCTCGACGAAGAGGGGCGGCCGGATTTCGGGCTGTTGCAGCAATCGCTGGGTGCATCCGGCAGACAAGCCGGCAACCGTGCCTCCGACGCTGTCCTCTACGCTTTCGATCTTATCTACCTTGATGGCCACGATTTGCGCCGTGTCGAATACAGGTCTCGACGACACCTTCTCGAGGACACCTTAAACGGTTTCGAGAATGATCAGGCCGGCGCCATCAGGCTATCGGAAACCCTCGATGGCGAAGCAACTGTCCTGCTGGAACACGTCTGCCGCCTGGGCCTGGAAGGCATCGTCGGCAAGCACCTGGATCGGCCCTATCGTTCGGGCCGGACCGGAGATTGGGTGAAAGTCAAATGCGTCCAGAGCGAGGCCTTCTTCATCGCCGGCTATGAGAGGTCGACGGCATCCCCTGCCGGCTTCGGCTCGTTGGTGCTTGCCGCCTACCGCAATGGGGATCTCGTGCATGTCGGAAGCGTCGGCACGGGCTTCAAGGAAGCCGAGGCGATCCGATTGCGGAAGATGCTGGACACGCTGCGATGGAAGCGAAAGCAGCCGCCCCTGCCCTATTCCGGAAGTGCCGATATTGTCTGGGCCGAGCCGACCCTGATTGCTGAGATCGAGTTTCGCGCCTGGACGTCGGACACCAAACTCCGCCATCCGTCCTACAAGGGCTTGCGAGAACGCCAGGACAATGCCGATGTCTTCCGGCTCGACTAGCGAATTCGGTACCATCCGCTAGATTGGTCACCATTCGAGCTCGGCGGAGTGGATATCCAGCATGTGCAACCTTTATCGCATGGAAGACAGGGACTGGGTCGCGAAATGGGCCCAGGACGCTGAAAGCCTGATCAACTTGATGCCGGCATACCAGATGAACCCCGACCAGATGGGGCCGATCGTCCGCAACACCGCCAATGGCAAGAAGCAACTGGTCCATGCGCGCTGGGGACTGCCCTCGCCGCGCTTCGCGCTTGAGAAGGCGGCCAAAGCCAAGGCCGAGAAACTAGCGGCCAAGGGCAAGGCTTTCGACCTCGAAGAGCTGATCCGCATGGAGGCTGACCGCGGTACGACCAATGTGCGCAAGCTCAGTTTTCCGCACCGGACGCGATGGTTTGGCGTCGAAAACAGATGCCTTGTCCCGGTTACCAGTTTCGCGGAACCGGATCCGGCCAGCCAGGCGGATGGCGGAAACGTGCCCAATGCCTGGTTCGCCCGCGACGAGCAGAAGTCGCTGATGTTCTTTGCCGGTCTCCATGTGCCGCAATGGCAGAGTGTCCGAAAGGTCAGGGACGGCCTGACCACTGACGATCTCTATGGGTTTTTGACCACGGATCCCAACGACCTGGTGAAACCGATCCATGACAAGGCCATGCCGGTCCTATTGCTGACGAAGGAAGAGACCGACACCTGGATGCGGGCGCCCTGGGATGAAGCCAAGGAGCTGGCCCGTCCACTACCGAATTACGCGCTGATCATTTCCTCGCGCGAACCGTACGGATCGACGATTGTCACTAAATCCGGAGAGCCTGTACGTCAAACAAGCCTTTTTTAGCCAGTCTCGCGTGGCAAAATCAGTCGTCCGAACGGCTCTGCCTTCATAGCCGCACCGCGGCAGCACATTTCTGGCGGAGTCCTTCCAGTGGCTCCTGCCTTGCCGCATCGGGTGTTAGTGGGAGTTGGGCCTAGCGATATACGAGCCCGCCATCGCTCGGGATCGCCTGCCCAGTGACGTAGTCGGAATCGTCGCTACAGAGGAATGCAACAAGGGCCGCTACATCTTCGGGCGTCTGGGCGCGACCGAGCGCTATACCCCAACATACTTCCTGTAGGTTTCGCCTTTCGGCGCGCCCGTGAGCTGTGAAAAGCGCTCGTCGATCTCGACCCACATGTCAGTTCCGACTATGCCGGGGCAATAGGCGTTCACCGTGATGCCGGCGCTCGCATACTCTTTGGCGGCAGCCTGCGTCAGCGCGCGAACGGCAAACTTTGTTGCTGAGTAGACGCCAACCATCGGCAGGCCTTCGTGGCCAGCGGCGGAGGATGCGTTGATGATCTTACCTTTGATGCCCCGAGCCTTGAACTTGGCCGCAGCGGCTTGAATGCCCATACCACGCTATCGGCATTCACTCGGAAGATGCGATCCATATCTTCCGGAAGCACGTCGGCGAGTGGCTTGACCTGCGCAACGCCCGCATTGTTGACGATGGCGTGGAAGCCACCAAGCTCCCTCTCGACCTGATGTACCGCCGCAAACACCTCATCGCGCTTGCTGACATCGGCGACAAATGACGTGGCGCTCGCTCCGAGGGCCTCAACTTCCTTCTTTACCTCAGCGAGCTTCTCTTCCTTCAGATCTACCAGTCCGACCTTTGCGCCGTCTCTCGCGAGGCGTAAGGCAATAGCCCGGCCGATACCCTGGCTGGCTCCTGTTACGAGGACGACCCGTCATTTGGCTGCGTATCCATTGGTCCTCCTAAGGTTTGCCGATGCTGCTGTTGAGCGCAGCACGAAATTCCGGCTTTCGCTCAGGACTGGCTTCGGCAAGTGCTTTACGGACACCATCCGTATCGAGATTAGCGGCGTATACCGGCGTGCCGGGCTGCTGACGCCAGGACTCGTCAAGAGGGCCGGCGTCGACACCGTCGTATCCGAGTTCATCGAACAGCCGAATGACCCTGGCTTTATGGGCCTCATTATCGCCCGACACCGGCAACGCGATGCGTCCCGGCGTGCCCGCAGGCTTTCCGCCATCGAGCAGGCTGCGCCAGTGCAGATTGTTGATGGCCTTCAGCACCGGCCGACCGAGCTGATTTGCCACCCAGCGGCTTTCGGCCATGCCCTGTTCGATCGGATCGATCCGCCCATCCCGCTCCTGGGGATAGTAATTTCCCGTCTCCACGACGGCGACATCGGCATCGACCTCGTCGAACAGATCCTTCGGCAGATCGGCGATCTTGAAGGCCGGGATCGCGACGAAGACGATGTCGCCGCTGCGTGCCGCTTCATGGACGGTCACCGCCCTGGCGCCGGTCTCGGCGGCGAGATCCGCAAGCGATCCAGGGCCGCGCGAATTGGCGATGGATACTTGATGGCCCAGCTTTGAGAGCCGTCGGGCCAGCGAGCCGCCGATTTCCCCTGATCCTATGATTCCAACCTTCATCATCGCTCTCCCAAGCTGTGGAATGGTTTGGCCGTCGCCTGCGTGGCGGCGCGCCGTTGCCGGGGCAGCTCAGCCGATCAGAGCCTGTAGCCGCCGCTCGCCTCGATCACCTGACCGGTCACCCACCGGGCATCGTCAGATGCGAGGAAGGCAACAACCGCGGCGATGTCTGACGTTTCACCGAAGCGGCCGAACGCGGTGTCGGCCTCAATCGCCTTCACGGTATTGGCATCCTCTCGGACGGCGGCGTTCATGTCCGTTCGCGTCCAACCCGGCGCCACCGCGTTCACCGCAATCCCGCGCGGACCAAGCTCCATCGCAAGCGCGTGGGTGAGGTTGTTGATCGCCGCCTTCGCCATCGAATAGATCGGCACCATTGGTTGCGGGCGCGTGGAGAGGCCCGATGAGATATTGATGATCCGCCCGCCATCCGACAGACGGCTGAGCGCCGACTGGACCATGAAGAACGGCGCGCGGGCATGGACCGCGATCATCGTGTCCCAAGCCTCCGGCGTGGCGTCGGAGAGACCGCCCCAACCCGAATTGCCCGCATTGTTGACGAGAATATCGAGCGTCTTGCTGCCCTTGCGTTCCGTCAGCTCGCGATCCAGCTCGTCGTACAAGCCAGGGATCGACCCGGCATCGGAGAGATCGGCTTGCAGCGCAAAGGCGGTGCCGCCCGCCTTCTCGATCGCTGCGACCGCCTCTTCCGCGCCAGCGCTGCTGGCATTGTACGTGATCGCCACCGTCGCGCCGTCCGCCGCGAGCCGTTCAGCGATCGTCCGACCGATGCCCCGGCCCGCTCCGGTCACGAGGGCGGTTTTACCATTCAACGTCTGCGCCATTGGAGATTTCCTTCGTAAAGCGAATTGCGATTTTGGAATTTGCGCTCGAGCTGGCTCGCTCGATCAGGCGACACGTTCGCGCGTGATCGGGCCAGGATTGGCTTCGACGACCGCGAGCGCGAGGCGGATCAGGTCAGGGTCGCCGCCATATTCATTGTCTGCGACGTGATGCAGAAGCACGCCGACCTGTTCGAGCTGCCGGGCGCCCTTGAGATTGCCGGCGTTGACGGGCTTGAAGCCCGCGTCGGCGATGAGGCCCCGCGTTACGTCGCCAGCGGCACGGTCGTCGGTTGCGTAGAAGACATTGGCCTGCACCGGCGCTTCAGCCCATGCCGCCGCCTCAAGCGACGGAGCCGCGATCAGGTTGAACCCCTTGACGATGCGCGCCTTAGGCAAGCGCCGTTGCAGTTCTTCTGAAGTCGAGCTGTCGCGCATGAACTCCAGATCGTGGAAGTGCACGAAATCGGCGGTAACGCCGAGCGGGTTCATGGTCTCGATCACGACCTTGCCGTCGAGCGCGTCGCCGACCTCGGCAACGATTGCTTCGACTCGCGGCCAGTAAATCGAGAAAAGTACGACTTCACCGAACTCCGCCGCCTCGCGGATCGTGCCGAGCCGAGCCTTGTCGCCCAGTTCCGCAAGTAGTGGTTCGATCTTCCGGTCCTCACCATCCTTGGCGATGACGAGTTCGTGACCTGCGGCTGCCCAGGCGCGGGCCAAACGACTGCCGATATTGCCGGCGCTCAAAACTCCGATCTTCATTAGATATCCTATCTACCTCAACATTTATGCCCCCGAGGAGCGGTTCTGTTGAAAGTTAGGATATCGCCCAGGCATAGATTAGATGCCCCATGAACCTCAGTCTGTTGTTCGTGCGAGCAACAATGATGAACGGAGGTAGCCGCGGTTCGGTCGCGGCGCTGGCGCGCAACTCAATGTACGAGGCCGGCTGTCTGGTCCAGCCATACCGGCGGGAAGCACGTCGCGGCTCCCGCCTTGCACGAGCTACAGCCTTCGGTGAGGCCCACGGGCGGTCCTACTTGAGGATTGCCGATGGCGACTAAGGCTATGGTCGGCTCGCTTCAGGCTAGGCTGGCGTCGCTACCATCCCCGAAAGCATCGCGGCAAAGATCAACGAAACCGCGCACCTTCGGATCCATGTAGCGCGTGGAGGCAAAAACAGCATGGACCGGCATTGGTATGCTTGCCCAGCCCGGCAAAACCCTGACCAGGGTTCCCTCCGCCACATGTGGCTCAGCCATGAACCGCGGAAGTTGCGCCACTCCCAACCCGGATACGGTCAGGTTCTTCGCGGCAACGATGTTATCGAGTGCGCAGCGTGGCGTCTGCGAGACCTTTTCTGTTGCTTGGCCATTGACAAGGGTCCAGCTCGCGCGGCCGCTGGATGTCTTCGTAATGAGGTCGTGGCGCTTCAAATCGTCGACGGTGCGGAGCTCCGCACTTTCCTTCAAATATTCCGGCGCGGCATAGAGGCCGTAAGTTATCTCTCCAAGCTTGCGGGCCGACAGATCAGAATCTTGCAAGGTGCCGATGCGGATCGCGACATCGATTCCCTCATGAATGATGTCGACGAACCGAATGGAGTATACCGCTTCCACCGTGACCTTCGGCCACTTGGACAAATAGGCGGCGATCCAGTTGTCGACCCGTGTGGTGCCGAATTCTGGTGTCGCCGTAACCTTCAGACGGCCCTGGGGCTCCTGGCGCTGCTGGGCGACCGCTGCTTGGGCCGCCTCTGCGGCGGCAAGGATCGAAGAGGCGCGTTCGAAATAGTCCCTACCGACTTCCGTCAAGCTGAGCCGGCGGGTGGACCTGTTTAGCAGCCTCGCGCCGAGTTTTTCCTCGATCCGCTGCACGATGCGGCTCACCCGAGCCTTGTCAGTCTCGAGGCGATCGGCCGCAGCGGTGAAGGACTCCTCCATCACCACCGCGACGAAAACCTGCATTTCTGAAAAGCCGACTGTTGATGTCATGGACAACATTCTGTCACGCGCCGCTTGAGCGATCAATCAGCGCGACCCTTATATATTCGACACTAGTCGGCTCCATACGGCTGGACTGTTGTCATCGGAACAACAGCAGAATTCGGCCGATTTGCCGAATCGATGATCCAGCAATCAGTCGCGAGCCGTTGTCTCGATGGCGTCGACGCGGTCCGGGTAAAACGCGAGGTATCCCTGGATAATCAGCATGTGGTCGAAAGGGTTCTCGTACGACCAGGCGACATCCCTAGCGGCGCCATTTCGCGCGCTAAAATAGCTGGCGTCGCCCTTGTACGGGCAGTGGGTGCTGGTGTCGCTCATGCTGAGTTCGCCCATCGCGACGTCGGCGCGCGGGATGTAGTAGACCGGATTAAGGCTCGCCTCCTTGAGGATGAGGGCGTCGCGGCTGTCGGCGAGGATGGCATCGTCTAGCTTGACGACAACCCTTTCCCCCGCCGGAGCGATGGTAATCGGATGGTCGGGACCTGGCTTTCTTCCACCTTGCATGTCGTGCTCCTTTCTGTTCGCTAAATCGTGTGCAAGTCTCGCGCCGCGCGCGGCCTGCTTGTCGAGAGACGCGCGCACCGGCGTTCGCCCGACCGGGGCCCGCGGACGTTCGAGTGTGCCTACTGTTCGACTGGAACGAGGCGCATCGCCTGCCCGCCGAGTTTGGGGACGAGCCGCTGCTGGACCGCGACGACGGCGGGCAGTGGGCGCCATGCTATGGTTATAGTCTCGATGCGGCCGTCCTCGCCGAGTCGGACGTGGTCGAAGGCGTCGATCACATGCCCCTCGAACCGGATCGTAAGGACCGCAATGACGTCGGCGCCCTCGCGCATCATCATCTTGGGCTCGAACGCGTCGATCGTGGATAGCAGGGCGCCGAGGACAGCGGACACGCTGGCGCGCCCCTTGAATGGCGTGGGCAG
>NZ_VSZV01000343.1:0-35028 GCF_008919455.1 Rhizobium sp. PEPV16 | reverse complement strand
CGACGGTCTCGGACAGATGCGCGCTCGCGCGCGCAATGTCGCCCTCATGCATCGCCTCGAGGAAAGGGGTGAGGTGGTCTTCGCTCGGCATCGCTGCGGCTCCTGAATATGTGAGGCCCGGCGAGCCCCGCAGGGCTCCCACAACCGAATGCCGGACGCCATTGGAGGGGCGTCCCGCAGGGGGTCAGTTTGCGACGGTCGCGGCGCTAGCCTGGGCCATGAAGAGGTCGACGTGGACCTGCGGCATGCCCTCGAACGTGCCGCCGATCGGCGACGGGCGCTTTGCCTCGTCGATCAGGCGCTGAGCATCTTCGCGCGACACGGGCGTACCAGGCTGCGTGTAGGCGCGCTCGGCTTCCGGACCCGTCGCCTGCAGGTCTACCGACGGAGCGTAGGCCCAGAAGTAGATCGGCGTGCTCGGTTCGATCCGCCAGCTGTCTGCTAGTGAGCCCGCGTCGATGGTATCGAAGCCGATCTTGTCGAAGAACTCGGTCACCGCCTGCTTCGCTCCGGCGTCGTCGCCCGCGATCGGCAGCGTCGTGCGGTTCGCCGAACCCTTCGGCGTCGCGTTGGCCTTCATGTGGAGCCAGCTGAGGTTGTGAAAGCCCTTGACGACCTTCGCTCCCGGCAAACGCCGCTGGATCAGCTCACTGGAGGTCAGCTCAGCCTTGTCGAGGACGTCATTGTTGCCGAATGCGGGATAGTAGTTCGTCTGGTCGAGCACGACCTTGCCCGCGAACTTGTCGGAGGGCAGCTGCTCGGAGGCTGCGATCGGGATCGAGAGCGTGACGATGTCACCCGCCGCGATGGCCTCCTCGGTGGTGCCGGCGCTCGCCAGCGGACCAAGCTCCTCGATCAGGTCCTTGATGGTGTCCGCGCCGCGGGAGTTGCTGATCACCACCTTGTAGCCAGCTGCGGTCGCGAGGCGCGCGACTGCCTTGCCAACGAGGCCGGAGCCGATAATTCCGATAGTTTGTGCCATGAACTTTGTCTTTCTTCATAGGGGGCGGTAGCCGCCGACAGGATTCCTGCGCCGGTGCTGTCCCGCGCGCCCTTCGAAGGACGAGCGCTGCAGCAAGCGACACAGCGAAAATATGGATTTGACCGAAGAGTTAACAGTCCGGCAGCGGGCAACAGACTGTTGTCCCTTGAACCGACAATGGCGCGGCAGGTCCGCGCGATACGGTGACGCCTTAGCCGACCATTGAAATCAAGCTTCCGACGTCGATAGCATGGCGCCAGGCGCCTTGCGTCGAGCTCCGCAAGGAGGTCAGCGCATACACCGGCAAGACGCCTTGTATGGCGCCAGAAGAGCGAGGAAGATCTCTAAGCTCCCTCTGACGCTGGAAAGCCCTTTTTCAAGAGTGTAACTGACCGTTGCTTTCCCACTGGGCGCGTTGGGCACGGCATCGTCGGTATGGCTATGGCACCGACTCATCGCGGACGCCGTTGAACTGCGTCATTTACTCGCAAGCGTCGCGCCTTACGCTCAGCACATCTTGCAATCTTGATGTCGTTTCGTCTGAGCCGAGCCGGGCAGCAGCGGGTCATCTCATCCCGATCCTTGGACATCGCTCGTGAAGTGGTCACGGCAGAGGTCGACGAAACCCCGCACCTTCGGGTCCATATAGCGTGTCGAAGCGAAGACGGCGTGGATGGGCACGGGGATGCGAGCCCAACCCGGTAAGACGACGGCGAGGCCGCCTTCAGCTACGTGCCGCTCGGCCATGTATCGCGGAAGCTGCACGATACCCAAACCTGACAGCGCCAAGTTCATGGCGGCTACGGTGTTGTTGAGGGCGCAGCGCGGTGCCTGCCAAACCTTCTCCGCCTCCTCGCCATTCACCAAGGTCCAGCCCGGGCGACCGCGTGGGGCGTGCATGATAAGGTCGTGCCGCTTGAGATCTTCGACCGTGAGAACACGCGCAGCTCCCCGCAAATATTCGGGAGATGCGTACAAACCGTAAGTCAACTCTCCGAGTCTGCGCGCCGAAAGCTCCGAATCCTGCAACGGGCCGATGCGGATCGCCACGTCGACACCTTCATGAATGATGTCGACGAGACGGTTCGTGTATTCCGCTTCGACGGTTACCTTGGGCCACTTGTGCAAAAACGCGGCAATCCAGCCATCGACCCGCATCGTCCCGAATTCAGCGCCAGCCGTTATCTTAAGGCGGCCCTTCGGTTCTTGCGTCCGCTGAGCGACCGCGGATTCCGCCGCTTCGGCGGCCGCCAAGATCGACGAGGCGCGTTCGAAATAGTCTCGCCCAACTTCCGTCACGCTTAGGTGCCGCGTCGATCGGTTCAAAAGCCGCGCGCCCAGCTTCTCTTCCATTCGCCGCACGATGCGGCTCACTCGCGCCTTGTCGGTTTCCAAGCGTTCCGCCGCCGCAGTGAAAGACCCTTCCGTCACCACAGCGATAAAGGCCTGCATCTCCAAGAAATCTACTGTTGTCGTCATAAACAACACTCTGTCACTTTCTGATCGCATTATCAATATGCGTACAACTGTCATCTTGCATCATTCGCGCACAAGGGACCCCGAGGATGAGCACTGAGGCGATGACGACGAGACTTACCGGACGTGCCGGCCAAGCAACCGGCAACATCCGCCGTCCGCATGCCCGCGCACGTCGCAGCCATGCTGGCTTGCGATCGGTGCCAGCGAAAAAGGCGCTGACATCATGTCCGATAAGCCGAACATCACAGCCGCGAAGGGCTTCTTCGCCGCGCAGCATTGCGGCGATCTTGATGACGCATTTGCCAACTACGTGCATCCGGATTTCAGCTTCGTGGTTTCCTGCGTGTGCAACGACGAACTGCGCGCTGCCATCCCTTGGGCTGGCTACGAGCATCGAGGCCGCGAAGGCTACCGACGCCTAACTGCGCTTCTCTTCTCAGAATACGAACTGCTCGCTTACGAGACCACGCGATTCACCGATGCCGGCACGCAAGTCTTCGTCGAGGGCCATTTCCGCCTGCGCCACCAAGAAACGGCGAGGATCGCCGACAGCGACTTCCTCGCCCGATTCGAGATGCGCAACGGGAAGATCGTCGGCGGCCAGATGTACGAGAGCACCTCAGCCGTTGCCGCCGCTGCGCCGACTGAAAGAAATTTGGTTTCTTGGACACTAAGCTGCGGCAGCCGAAGGTGATCACTGCCAGGGTTTTGATGTCCGGAAATATGTGGGGAAATCAAATGTCGGGAAACGGCGGAGATTGGCCTGGTGTAAATACGCCTTGAAGGGAATCGAACCATAGTCCATCGTCTCGGATACACTAAGCTGCTGTAACTTTTATGCTCAGCGTGGAAGCGTTCGTTCGCGACACATAGGTTCCATCATCGCTTTACGGCAACACATTTCACCTCAGCGAGGAGTCCCTGGTGCGCGAGCTCAGAGACACCTATCCGGGTCCACGCATAGGTTCCCTTCGGAAACACCTCGTTTTTGACAGTCCGGAACACGTCCATGTGCTTGGACATTTCGACGTGATAGCTTGTCATTTCCACGATGTCATCGAACGTGCAATGAGCGGCTTCGAGGACAATCCGTAAATTGTCCCACATAGCTCTGAATTGCTCTGAGGGATCGTGAATAATCTTGAGATCCTTGGTCCGCCCAACTTGGCCGACGACGTAAATTGTGTCTCCGACTTTAACCGCAGGAGCATAGCCTGCTCGGCTGACGATCTCCTGCATCTCGTCGGGTATGATGATCTCTCGATCCATAGTGGTCCTCGCAATCTTTGCTGGTTGCTAGCGGCGCTGGTACATGCGTCGCGAATTTTCAAGCGCCGCTGGATGAAAAAGTACAAACGGCCAGCGATGTCGGGCAATCCTTCACTTCGCCCGCCGGAGTGACATCTGTATATTTGCAGTTGAGATGGAACGGGTTCATCACGCGGCTCAAAATGGTGACGAACCTCACAAGGCGTCAGGCCAACTCAGCCGATGACGCTCTTCATCGTTGAGCCAGAGACGGCTGCGTTTTGAACGGCTCTTTCCCAAGCTCAGGTACATGTCTCGAAATAGCTGCGTCACGTTCCCAGACGTGACACAGCTAGCAAATTCATCGAGACAAGCGCCTTTTGCAGAATGCATGCCGCCGCTACTTGGCAGCTTTGGCTGCTTCCTCGATAACCTTTGCGACTGCAGCGGCCTGCGAGATGTAGATAGCGTGACTACCGTCGATCTCTGTCACCGTTGAACCGGCACGCTTGTACATCCAGCGCTCAAGGTCCGGATTGATCGTCAAATCGTCTTTCGAAACAATCCCGTAGCTCGGCTTGTCGTGCCAAGCGGCAACCGAAACCGGCGCGCTGGTGGCAGCGACTGCGACAGGCATTTGAGACCGGGCCATAAACTCGCCCTGCTCTTTGGGCAGATCCGCCCCGAAATCAGCTGCAAACTTTGCCCGGTCAATAAGCAGGAAACCATCTTTCGTTGGCTTGATATCATTGGTCGGTGACGGCATCGATTGGAGCAAATGTGCCGTGCTTTCGCCCTTTTCCGGCTGCAGTGCCGCAACGTAAACAAGTGCCTTGACCTTGGGGTCATCACCTGCTGCCGTGATGATCGTACCGCCGTAGCTGTGACCGACGAGAACGACGTCTCCGTCCTGCTGATCGACCACACTCATCGTGGCTGCAATGTCCTGGTCCAGGCTTGTCAGCGGCTGCTGCACAATGCTGACATTGTAGCCGTCGCGGGTCAGGATGTCATAAACGCCGCGCCAGCCCGAACCATCCACGAGCGCGCCATGGACAAGCACGATGTTGCGCGCGTCCGCTAAGGCTGGGGCTGTTAGGGCAGCAGAAGACAAAAACGCGGCTATAAGGCCAACGGCCGCTTTACTGAAGTTCGACATGGTCGGTAGTTCCTTGAGTTTTTTGCGTGGAATGACTGAGGCTTTGCTGATCGCCTGAAGGACATGTCTCGCCTCTATCCAGGGAGAGACGGACGTGATCGCTTGCACTTACTGCTTGACGACTATTGGCGCCTTGATCGGCACGCGTTCATAGAGGTCGATAATGTCCTGGTTGAGCAGGCGCACGCAGCCGGACGAAACGGCCTTGCCAATCGAGCGCCATTCTGGATTACCGTGCAGACGGTAGAGCTTGTCCTGGCCGCCAGAGAACATGTAGAGCGCTCGCGCACCGAGCGGATTTTTCAGGCCCGGCTCCATGCCGCCGTTCTCGATCGAGTATTTGACGAGCTCCGGCTGACGCGCCACCATTTCGTTTGGCGGTTTCCAACGCGGCCATTTTTGCCGCCACTGGATGGCACCGTCGCCCTGCCAGGCAAAGCCGTCGCGCCCGATGCCGACCCCATAGCGCATTGCGATTCCTCCCGGCTGAACCAAATAGAGGAAGCGCGAGGGGGTATCGACAACGATCGTGCCGGGCGCCTCGCCCGTCGGGTCGACGACCTGCTGGCGATAGTAACGCGGATCAATCTGCTTGTAGCGGACCGCCGGGATCAGAAAGCCGCCATCTTCGATCGGGCCGTACATAACAGCCAGCTCGGCATCCGTTGGCGCGGGGGCCGGCTGGACGGCACGGATGGTTTCAGGCAACGAACCCGGCCGCCCAGCTGTTTGGCGAGTGCCGGAGATTGACGTGCACCCTGCCAGCGCTGACGCCGCAGCAATCGCCGAGAGCGATATAAAGCTGCGGCGTGATACAGTGTTTTCCAAATGCACGCTCATTCCTCGTCCTGCCACCTGCGCAGATCCGTTTGGTCGTGATAGCCCATGCGGTCGGGTGTGGTGATGAACTCAATCATCGTGCCCCACGGCGTGCGGCAGTAGCAGACCTTGTTCCCTTGGCCTTTCTCGGTGGCATAGGGAATATCGCGCGGCGCGGTTAGAGGCGTGCCTCCTGCCTTCTCAAAGCGTTCGACCGATGCGTCGATGTCGTCGGTATAGACGCCGAAGTGGGTAATGCCGAAATCGCTAGGGCGAACAGGCTGGGCTTGTTGGGGGCCGTGCATTTCGAAAAGCTCGATGTCGGGACCGGTTCCGATCTTGACCATCGCCTGTGCACGGATCACGGTTCCCGGGAATGCGCCAGTGGCCCGTTCGAATTCGGCACCCTGACGCGGCGGATCCTGGGGTCCGAAGGATTGGTAGATCACCTGGCCGCCGAAAGCTTCTACCAGGAATGATTTTGCTGCTTCGATGTCGGGCACTGTGATGCCGATGTGATTGACGCCGCGAATGACAGGTGCGGTCATGACAATTCTCCTTCCTTGTTAAATCAATCGAGCGCGATCGGGCGCAACTCGCCCGCAATATCGAGTTTCGCCCGGCTCAAGACGGGCGGTCGCAGATCCTTAATTTGCCTTGAGAAAATCGATCAGAGCTGCCGTTACTTCTTCCGGCCGCTCGTCCGCGACATAGTGGCTGCATCGCGTAATCGAGCCGCCAGTTACATTGCTGGCGAATTCCTGCAGCATCGGGACCATATGCGCACCGAAGCGATGCTCCCCGCCAAGACCTAAAACCGGTATCTCAAGCGGGTGCTGCTTGTAATCCAACGCGGCTGCATGATCGGCGGCAAGGGTACGATACCATTCCAAGCCGCCTCGCGTGCGGCCAGGGAGGGCCATGGCTTTCGCATAGATGTCGATATCTTCAGGATTGAAGGTGCTGTGATCGTAGAACCGCTCGGCCATGAAGGCCGAGACATAGTCATATTCGCGGCCGTAAATCAGGCGCTCCGGCAGATCCCGGTTAGCATGGAACGCGAAGTGCCAGATCTTTGCCGTCGTCGCCTCCCACTGGCTCCAACCTGGAAGCGGCACATCGAGGACGGCCAGGTGAGTAACCGCATCTCGATAGATAGCGGCCTGCGGCAATGCGACCATTCCGCCAATGTCATGGCCACACACGGCATAGCGTTTATGCCCAAGGGCAAGCATTACCTCGTGCGCGTCGCGCGCCATCGTCGCCTTGTCATAGCCATCAAGCGGGCAGTCGGAAAAACCCGCACCACGCAGATCAATGGCGACCACGCTGAACTGCTCGGCCAGCAGCGGCATGACGTGGTGCCATTCCCACCACGTTTCCGGCCAACCGTGAAGCAGAAGGATCGGCGGGCCGGAGCCTCCCGTGACGGCATTGATCTTGATGCCATTCACCGGCACCAACTGCTGGGTAAACCCTCTCAATGTTGGGATCATAACCTCTTTCCCGTCGATGTTGATGTTAAACAGAGCTAACGACCAGCTCAGGGCTGATCGAAATCGGTAGCGATCGAGATATTGCGCCAGGCGTCGATATCGCTGCGGAACGAAGCCAGCTTTCGTTCAGCGATCGAATGCGCGACCGGGCCGAGCGGCAGATGAAGCGGGGCGTCATCGGCGTCAACCGCCTGCAGGATCACAGCAACCGCCTTGTCGGGATCGCCTGCCTGGTTGCCGTTATTGGTTTCGCGATAATGCCTGCGCGAACTCGCGGCGTATTCTGGCATCTCCTTGGCCGCCATCGTGATCGAACGGCCAAGGAAGTCGGTTCGAAATGGCCCAGGCTCGACGATCAGCACGCGGATGCCGAACGGCTTCAGCTCGCCGGAGAGCGCCTCGGAAACCCCTTCAACCGCAAACTTGGCTGCATTGTAATATGCTGCGCCGCCGCTCCCCGCGATCCCTGCGCCAGACGACAGGTTGACGATCACTCCGCCCGAACGTCGCAGGGCAGGCAAGGCTGCCCTGGTGGTTTCGATAAGACCGAAAACGTTCACCTCGAACATCGGTCGATATTCTTCGGGCGTGCCTTCCTCGAGCGCGCCAAACAGTCCGTAGCCGGCATTGTTCACCAGCACGTCAAAACCCCCAAATGTCTCGACGGCCTTTGCGACCGCGGCATTGGCCGCCGCCGTATCCGTTACATCGAGCGGCAAGGTGATCACGCGCCCCTCGAATGGCCGAGCCATTTCTTCAATCGATTTGACGTTTCGGGCAGTCGCGACAACCTGATCGCCTCGCTGTGCCGTAGCGAGCGCGAGCCGTTGTCCGAAGCCGCTCGAGCAGCCTGTGATGAACCATGTTTTCATGATGTTCTCCGCTTGTTTTCGAAAGATGACTTGAATCTAGAGGTTTAGATTTGTACTTGAAGTGACAGTTTTGTATTTTCAATGTTCATTTTTGTAAGGGCTTGGCCGTGGAATGGAGTGACGTAAAAATCTTCCTTGCGATTGCGCGATCCGGCACGCTCGGCGGCGCTGCGCGTGCCCTTCATACGAGCCATCCGACGGTTGGCAGACGGCTGCGCGCTCTTGAGGAGGCGATCGGCCACACCCTCTTCCAGCGGACCGCGGACGGACTCGTGCTGACCGAGGAGGGCCATGGGATCATCGCGCTGGCAGAGCAGATGGAAGAGGGCGCGCTGGCCATGGAGCGCAGGCTTGCCGGGCAGGAGCAAGACCTCAAGGGTAATCTGCGCATCTCGTCAGCGGACTGGTTCGGCGCCTATGTCCTGCCTCCCATCCTGGCAGATTTCTCGAAAGCCTACCCAAATGTAGACGTCGAGATCCTGACCGGCACTCGCCTGTTCAACCTCGCCCAACGGGAGGCCGACGTCGCTTTTCGTATCGTTCCGTTCAACACTGCCGATGTCATTCAGCGGCGACTCTTCAGGCTCGAATACGGCGTCTACATCGCCGAGGAGTCACATGACCCCAAATTTGGCGACGGGACCGGCTTCCGGCTGATAACCCACGATACGTCGACCGGGCAGTTCCCCGACATCGCATGGCTCGGCGAGAGTTTCCCGAACGCGAGACCCGTGCTGCGATCAAACAACCGTAACGTCCAAGGGCGAATGTGCAAGCAGGGCGTTGGGATCGCCGTCCTGCCGCGCGTGGTGGGCAATCAGATCCCGGGTATCCGCAGACTGGAACTGCCCAAGGCCCCGCCGGCGCGAGACATCTGGATGGGATATCACCGGGACCTACGACGTCTTCAGCGTCTTCGGGCGTTTATCTCGACCGTCTCGGACCACCTCACAAATGCGCCCGCATGGTAAGCCGCCCGAAGAAGATCGATTTTTCCCTGCCGACCGACGGATGCGGTGGGAGACAGGCGCGACAGACAACTTACTTCTCGGCCGCAATCTGCCTGTGCCGCTCCACCACAGCGCCCACGATCATTCTCATCAGCCCTTCGACAACGTGCGGACTGAGGCCGACATCATTGGCGATGCTCTTCAGTCGATCCAATTGGCGACGCTCTCGCTCATTATCGATTGCCGGCATCGCCTGTTCGGCCTTCAAGTGGCCGACTTGCTCGGTACAGCGAAAGCGTTCAGCCAGGATATAGAGGAGAGCTGAATCCAGATTGTCGATGGACTTGCGATAGGACGCAAGTTGCTCTGTCGTATCACGTGTCATCATTTCGAATATCTTCCAAGCAGTTTCATGGGTGCGAGGTGGAGCTTAAAAGATGGGATGCGCAGTGCGACGCGACAGGGCGATCGTCAGCCATATTGCCGAGACCAGGAAGTAGAATGCCCCAACGCCAGCGTACCCCGCGACCGTGGAGATAGAAGGCTCCTGCGGCATTTGCGCTTGAAAGATAAAGAGCGCGCCCGCTAACGCGGATTGGCCACCGCTCAAAATCATCGTCCATTGACCGCCATTCGTTTTCCAGCGCCGCACGGCAGTCCCAAGCTGCAGCAGCCCTGAAAAGATCGCCCATAGACCGAAAGCGCCGAGAACCCAGTTCATGTTCATTGTCAGCGCCAGAATCACGGCTATCGTCATGACAGAGCTCGCTGCGACGTTGATCGCTTGGCTCCGGTTGGCGGCAAGGCCACCGCTCCTGGCGGCATCGACAACGTTCGCGAGTGCATCCCAAGCGGGATAGATGATCAGCAGTGCGGCAGCCACCGCAAAGGAATGCCGTCCGGCAGTCAATGCAGCCGCGACCCACAGCACTGAGAAGGCCGCTCTGGTAAAGTAATACTGCTTGAGCCACTGGTCGTTGCCGCGCGGGGCACGGGAGGTCTGGTTGTTCGACATTGTTTTCTTCCACTTTCTGATTGGTTGATGAGATTGCTCGCGCGAGCTCTGTCAGAAGAAGCCGACATGCTTGCCAAATGGGGTATTCTCGTCCCACTCATGTCGGCCGATCCGATCGCTCTCGCCGGAGAGGTTCCCGACTGGCTCTCGGGAACTCTCGAGGTCCTGTGAGCTGTCGTGAGATGGAACCTTTGCCCCACCGCCGTGGGCGCCCTTCAGGTGCATACGCCTCCTGCCGCTTGGCGACCCATCGGCCGTCAGGATCGGACAGGTTTGATTGATCTCGACCTGTCGTGAAGGCGCGGTCGCTGAAATCGGCATCACTTTCTGGACTTTGCGTCTGCTCATGGATTGTTTTCCCGTGGTTCGCCATTTGATGGCCTTAGATGCCGGCGTACCATTCGTAGCCGCGATCTTCCCAATAGCCGCCGTTCCCGCCCCACAGGCCGGCGAAGCTGTCGACCAGTTCGATGCGCATGATGTACTTGGCCTGTTTGTACCCCAGCTGCCGCTCGACCCTGAGACGCAAGGGCGCCCCGTGGCCGACGCTGAGGTCCTGGCCGTTCATCTCGTAGGCGAGGATGGTTTGAGGATGAACCGCATCGATGAGATCGATGCTCTCGTAGTAGCGGCCGCTGCCATCGAGCGTCTTTTCGAGCTCGTCGGCACAATGCAATACGACATAGCGCGCCGTTGGCTTGACCCCGGTGAGGCGCAACAGATGGGCGAGCGGAACGCCTCTCCACTTGCCGATGGCGCTCCAGCCTTCGACGCAGTCATGGCGGGTGATCTGGGTGCGGGAGGGAAGCGCCTTAAGATCGATGAGCGAGATCTCTCTAGGCCGATCAACAAGACCGTCGATCTTCAGTCGCCAGTTTGCAAAGTGACCTTCCAACAGTTCCGCATATTCATCGCTGTCGGGAGCACTCGTTCCATTGACACGGAAGGAGGGGGAAATGTCCTTTTCGTCAAACTCACGCGCCAGGGCATCGCGCCCCTGAAGCAGTCTCTGCGCCTTCATGGTCAGGTGCTCGGCAGAGCGAAGGACACTGGCAACGTCGGCATTCTGGTCCAGCAGGTCACACCCGGAAAGGGTCAGGGCACTCGCGCCAAGCGTGCCGCCGATGAGAAAGCGGCGTCGGGTGAGAAGCTTGCTCATGATTGTGGGCCTTTTTCCTGGATCGCATAGCGTCCGGTGATCATCGAGCGGATGTTGTTCCAAGTCCCGGACAGGACCACCATTGCCACATGGACGATGACGAAGACGACCAGCGCTGTTGCTGTGATGAAATGGATAGTGCGGGCTGACTGGCGTCCTCCAAAGACATCGGCCAATGCGGGAAGAGCGGCGTCGACGCCGGGTGACATGGTCAGACCCGTCAGCACCATCAGGGGGAGCAGAATGACAATGACGGCTAGATAGGTGAGCTTTTGAAGCGCGTTGTAATGCCTGGCCTCCTCCCCTTCGGGAAAGCGGAGACGGGCGTGGTCGAGAACCTCGCGGCCAAGATGGCGGGGCGAGAGTTCGTGCACCTTCGGTGCAAGGTCTCGCCTGAAATGTCCGCTCAGCAGGCTGAATCCAAGATAGAGAATACCATTGATCACAAACAGCCAGGCAAAGAAGAAATGCCAGCGACGTCCAGCCGCAAGATCCTGGAACGAGGGGATTGTTGCCCAGGACGGGAAAGCTCGCGCAGTCGGCTCCCCATCAACATTGGAAACACCCAAGACGCCGGTTGTAGGGATCTGTAGCCCTGCGACACGCAAGAAGCCGCTTGGCGTCCCTACATCGTCGTCGGAGCCGATTGCCAGAACGGCGGGGTCGCCGTTCGCGCCATAATGACCCCAATAAAGCTCAGGGTGGGCATTGAAGATCTGCAGCCCGCTCAAAAGGAGGAAGCTCAGGCAAAGCACGTTCAGCCAGTGCGTAAGCCGCGTCACAACGGAGTGGCGGCGGATGAAGATCGTCCGAGGATACTGAACATTGTCATTGGAACCGGTTGCGCTCATCTCAGCGTCTTTCATCTGTGGCATTTTACGGCTGCAGTTCAAACAGCCTCGATCTGTAGTCACCGGCCGAAGCAGTATGGCGGCTGCTCCGGCCAGTGACGGCGTGGTCTTCACATGGGGGGAACCACACCATTCTTGCCGACCACCACCTGGTGGGCGATCGGGCCTGTTGCAGCCTTTTCAGCTGTGATGAAGACAACGGCGCCGGGAACGAGATCATCCTTGGTGGCCGCGGCAATGGTCACGACAGGTGTCCCATCCGGAATGGCGATCTTCTTTTCCTTGCCATGATAGGTCACGGTGACAGTCCGGCCATCGACGCCCTTAACTGCATCCGCGACCGTCGCATTGGTCATGCTGCTGTCGGGCTTCAGATCCCAACCGTAGCTACCCTCGCCTGTGCCTTTCATTGCCGGCGGGAAAATGAGGACCTCAAGCGCTCCATCGCCGCCGTCGGCCTTTGGCAAGGATGCGATGCCCACGAAATCGCCCGGCTTGATGTCGGTGACCTTGGCATTCGCGACGCCTGCCACCTTCCAGTCGTCGGCAAGCGCGACATCGATTGTCTCGCCTTCACGCGTCTGCACTTTGAGCGTTGAACCCTGGTAGTCGACGATGCTGCCGCGGACATGGACCGGCGAGGCTTTCTTATCTTCGGCAGATGCGGGTGTCGAAACGACAGTTACAGAAAGGATGCTGGTCAGCCCAAGGGCCAAGGCGGGAAAAACATTCTTCATTTCTATCTTCCTACTAGTTGGTAGTTTCGATGGATGCGATTGACCCGAGTAGACTTGCCACGCAGGATTAGTGAGAGACTGTCGGCGTGAGACGATTGAGGGCAGGTTCGAGTATCATTGAGAACACTTCGGCTTTCCCATAGGCTCTCGCCGAAAGCATCGCCCCGTATACGGTTGCCAGAAATGTTTCGGCTTCAACATGCGGCGCACTGGTAAGACTCAGTTCGCCCTGCTTGGAGCCGCGCTCCATGACAGAAGCCAGCCACGAGGAGATGAAGCGAAAAAAGTTCGTCACCTCGGTTGCGACTTCCGTGGGGAGGGAAGGCAGCTCACTGGCAAGCATAGCACAGACACAGTAGGGTCTGCTGGAATCCTCAATGCATGCAGCCCAGTGGTTTGCATAAGCCTTGAGGATGTCCAGAGCATTCGGAACCTTCTGCTCAAGGACTGCCACGCTTGCCTGGCCATCCTCTCGATAACGCTTGACCAGTTCACGCACCAGATCGACCTTGCTAGGAAAATGATGATGAATGCTTGCCTTGCGGATACCGACAATCTCCGAGATATCAGCATAGCTGAAGCCATTGTAGCCGCCGCTTATCAGAAGGTTTCGGGTGGACGCCAGAATGTCGTCCGAGGTGGTCGAAAGATTGCTCATGCAGCTTTTCTACCTTCTAGTAGGCAGAGCGTCAAGAGCAAATATTTGCGTCAGCCGTCTGTGGAGACGGTCACGTCTTTCCAAGCTTCGATTTCCTGGGTCAGGCGTTCGATCCGCGCCGTTACATGTTTAAGCGCATCGCTGCCAAGGAGAAGTTGCGGTGGAGGATTGTCGGATACGATGAGGGTCAGCACGGCAGCGGCGAGCTTTTGCGGGTTACCGAGTTGCTTGCCGCTCACCGCCTGGCGCGTCTCGCGGATCGGATCAAATAGGCTGTCGTAATCCGCAATGGAACGCTCTGTGCGGACCATGGAACGACCTGCCCAGTCTGTCCGAAACGAACCGGGGCAAAGGGTTGTCACGTGCACACCGAACGGCGCCATTTCCGAACGCATGACCTCTGAAATGCCCTGCAGCGCAAACTTGCTGCCGCAGTAATATGCGATGCCGGGCATGGTGATCATACCACCCATCGACGTGACGTTGACGATAAAGCCACGGCGGCGCTCACGGAACCTCGGAAGAAACGCCTTGGCCACAGCAACGGCGCCGAACACGTTCACGTCGAACTGGCGGCGCATCTCCTCGATCGGTGATTCCTCAAGTACACCTTCGTGCCCGTATCCTGCATTGTTGATCAGCACATCGACTGGGCCGTGGTCTTCCTCCGCTTGCTGAACCACGACCGGAATGCGGTCAAAATCGGTTACATCGCATAGGACTGAGTGGAGCGCTGGCAGTTTCTTTGACAACACGTCACGAGAGGCTTCGGAGCGGATAGTCCCGATAACCTTGTGACCGGCATCGATTGCGGCAGTGGCGATGGCCAGCCCAAAGCCTGAGTTCGCCCCCGTAATGAAGAAAGTCTTTGGCGACATTTCTGAAACTCCTTGATTGCCCGTTGATGTGACAGATAATCTGGAGACCACGCCAGTTCGATTGCGAATCCTATTAGAGTGTTGCCAATTCCTATGAACTGTAAAAATCCGCCCTCTACACATGACCAGTCTGCCGCCTTGGCCGGACAACTCGCTCCTCGTCTCGGCTACAATCAGACCGCGCTCGGTTGTATCCGTATCCTACGCACGGAAGCAGTGCTGAATGACATTCCGGTTCTTTATAAGCCGGGGGCCGTGTTCGTATTGCAGGGGAGCAAACACGGCATTCTGGACGGGGAAATCTACCTCTACGACGAGGACCACTATCTTGCCGTTTCGGTACCCGTTCCCTTCCGGATGACATCTACAGCCAGTCCACGGCGGCCTCTGCTCGCGGTCTATTTAGAGTTCGATATGCAGATGGCGGCCGAGATCGCCACGCAGCTCGAAAAACTCGCCGGACCTGCAAATGCCAAGCCAAGAGGTCTCCTGTCGAGCAGAATGGCGAGCGATATCGAGGATGTCCTGTTGCGCTTGCTGACGGCGATTGGCAGCCCGGTTGAGGTCGCCGTCCTTGGCGGCTCCATCCTGCGTGAACTGCATTACCGGTCATGTCAGGGCCGCAAGGCGGCGCAGTGATCGCGGCCCTGCAGCGGAAGGGGACGTCGGGAAAACTGGTCGAGAGCCTGGCATGGCTGCGCAAGAACTACGGCTCTGAAATCACCGTTGCGGACCTTGCCAGAGCGGTGGGCATGAGCGTTCCTTCCTACCACGTTCATTTCAAGGATCTGACCGGCTCCAGTCCGATGCAATATGTGAAAGCGATGCGGCTCCATGAGGCGAGACTGATGATCGCCCGCCACAGTGGAACGATCGCAGAGGTGGCGGCATCGGTAGGCTATGTCAGCCCGGCGCAATTCAGCCGCGACTTCAAACGGCATTTCGGGCGCACCGCGTCGGAAGAAGTCAAGTGGGTCCAACATCATCTGGGCGAACAGGTTTGACCATTGCCCCTCATCGTTCTCACAATCGATCGACCGTCAAAGACGCAACATATCATCGTAAAGCAGCTTGAAGGGCGGCTTTACAATGAATGAGGGTCGTGTCGAAGACGGGAACGCCAATGTTATCCTGGTTCAACAGCATACCCACCTCGGTGCAGCCGAGGATAAGACAGTCGCAGCCTTTGTCGACCAGGCGCTGCGCAATCCGCTGATAGGTCAAGCGGCTCTCTTCGCGAACGATGTCGCGGCACAGCTCGTCATAGATAATACGATGGGTTTCTGCTCGATCATCAGCTTCAGGAATCGTTGGCGACAGTCCCTGAGCGATGAGGCGGTCGGTGTAGAAGGTCTGTTCCATAGTGAAGGCGGTTGCCATCAAACCCGGTCTGCGGAAACCGCCGTCGAGGATAGCGGTCGCAGTTGCGTCCGCGATGTGCACGAACGGGATCGACACCCCGCCCACGATTTTGTCCGCCACCTTGTGCATGGTATTCGTCGCCAGGATGAGGAGGTCAGCACCTCCGCGCTGCAGCGCGATAGCATGTTCATTGAGGATGTGGCCCGCCGCGTCCCAATCGGAGGATGCCTGCAACTTTTCGATTTCGTCGAAGTCGACAGACCGTATGAGAAGCTCGGGAGAATGAAGTCCCCCCAGGCTCTCGCGGGTAAGCCTGCAGAGTTCTCGGTAATAAATCTGGGTTGATGTCGCGGACATTCCGCCAAGTATGCCGATGGTCTTCAAATGTTTCTCCATGTTCATACGTTAGGCCTGTTACCGCTCAACGGGCGCTTGAGCAGAAACCAGGCCTCCCATATTCGCTACCCCGGTACGATTGCAACGTCAGGAAAACCACCAACTGAGTGAGAGAAATTCCTGAATGATGGCCGCCGTCCGCTTCGCCAAATTTACGCGCACAGTGCAGCGGAGGGAACTCCGCGGCCAATGCGCGCCTAAATTCCGCGTTATCACCTACAGGGTGGAGCGGCGAGGGACCGCCTCATGTCAATTGCTCAAGCACTGATGCCGCCGTCGACGAGAATGCCTGAGCCGGTAATGTAGGCTGCACCGGGCCCCGCGAGAAAGGCGACGGCCACTGCGACTTCTCTGGTTTTACCGTATCGAGCAATCGAGAGGTTTGGCAGGATCGCGGCTGCGAGCGCGCCATCGGCAGGGTTCATGTCAGTATCAATCGGACCTGGTCGAACCAGATTGACCGTAATTTCCCGAGAGCCCAGCTCACGTGCGAGACCGCGCGTGAAGCTTTCCAGCGCAGACTTGGTCGCGGCATAGACCGCGATCCCCGCGAACGGCACAGCCAGACCCGCATTGCTGCCGGTACTGATGATGCGACCTCCGTTGGGAATGTATTTCAGCGCCGCCTGAGTGATCAAAAAGACGCCCCGAACATTGACGCTTAGCTGCAGGTCAATCTCCTCAAGTGGCTGCGTGGAGAAATCACTTGCGAAAAGGACGCCGGCATTATTAACCAAAATATCAAGGCCGCCGAGGTGGGCGACGGTCTGCTCGACAGTGGCCCTTGCGGCTTCTACGCGCGCGGCATCGGCATGGATGGCGATCGCTTTTCGACCCATGGCGCGGATCTCGGCAACGAGAGCTTCCGCCTTCTCGACCGACTTCTCATAGGTGATCGCAACGTCGGCACCGTCCTCGGCCAGTTTTAGCGCGATGGCCGCACCGATACCGCGTGCCGCACCGGTGACCAGCGCGCGCTTGCCGGCGAGAGGTAGTGTGGAGATGTTGTTCATGGAGAGTACCTCTGAATGTTTCTGTTTTGCTCGGGAGTTTCACGCCGTTTCCGCACGATCGGCTGACGATGCGCTGCAATGGCCCTGCTCATGGACGTAACGGTTTGGTCGATGTCAGGCTGACGGAAAGCCATCCCGCAATGAGAAGACAAATGGCAATTGCAACGGCTGCAACGCTGTATGCTTGGCCAATGGACTGAACGTCTGTGGCCGATCCCAAGATCGAGAAGAACAATCCGCCAACGATTGCGGCTGCCAACGCACCGCCAATCTGAAACATCGAATTGACGAGACCGGAGGCCAATCCCGACTGCGTTCTGTCTACCCTTTGCACGATACTCCTCACCAGGTTTGGAAGGGCGATCCCCTGCCCCGCCCCGATGAGAAAAAGCGCAACAAAAAGGAATCGCGGAAGGCCATTCGAGATCAAGACCGCCGTTCCAGACAACCCTGCAGCTTGCAGCACC
Source organism: Rhizobium sp. PEPV16 (assembly GCF_008919455.1). Lineage (NCBI taxonomy): Bacteria > Pseudomonadati > Pseudomonadota > Alphaproteobacteria > Hyphomicrobiales > Rhizobiaceae > Rhizobium > Rhizobium sp. PEPV16. The sequence continues at coordinate 17,487 of NZ_VSZV01000343.1, read as the reverse complement.
ATCCCGACGCCGGCGGAAAATCTTCCGAAGACGCTGAGGATGCGCTCACTTGCAAAAGGACCAAGGACGAAGCCGACGGCCGCAGGAAGGATCGCCAGCCCGGCCTCGAAAGGCGTCCGACCAAGGCCACCCTGCTGATAGACCGAGAATATCAGCCAGAAGGCCGCAAGGGCGTAGAAGAACAAGGCAGCCAGCAGCCCGCGCATGAGTCCACGGTTTTGCAGCAGGCTAGGTGCAAGAATCGGATCTCTCCCCGTCGACTCCAGATGTTTCTCATGCCGCCAGAACAGGAGGAAAAACGGGAGGGACGTGGCAAGCATCAGGATTAGCCAGATCGGCCACCCCTGCTCCCGCCCCTCGATCAGCGGTGCGATCAGTGCAAACAGCGCAATCGCGATCAGCAATGCTCCGCCAAGATCCAGTTTGCTTGGGTGCTGCGATCGGGTTTCCCGCAACGTGATGAAGGCGGACGGCGCGGCGACCGCGATAACCGGCAGGTTGATGAGGAAGATGGCTCTCCATCCAAGATCAAGGATATCAAGCGCAATCAACGCGCCACCGAGAAACAGACCAACCATCGATGCCACCCCGAATGTCAGGGCATAAAAGCCGAGGGCCTTTGATTTTTCGTGGTCTGGGAAAATTGCATTGATGGAAGCCAAGGCTTGCGGTGCCATAATTGCCGCTGCAAACCCCTGAAGGAAACGGCCGACGATCAGCGCGGCTGGAGACCAGGCAAACCCGCATAAGGCAGATGCGGCTGCAAACCCGACCATTCCAGCCAGAAAGACATTTCGTCGACCATAGAGATCTCCAAGCCTGCCCCCAGTGATCAGCATCACAGCATAGGTGGTGGCGTAACCGGAGATAATCAGCTGCATCGTTGAAGCAGAGGCCCTGAAATCCGCCCGGATCGAGGGCAGCGCCACATTGACGATGAAGAAATCGAGCGGTGGCAAAAAGGCGCCAGTCAAAAGGATTACCAGTGCCATCCATCGACGTGGATCGAGTTTATCATTGGGATTGCTGGTGTCTCTCATAAGTGTCTCCACATCGGCCGAAAAACCGATCGACGGTTTGCAATGTTAAAAATTTGGAACCGTTTGGTTCCAAATTGAAGTCAGCCAAGCGCCTTTAGCGCCAGTTCGACCATGGCCCTCGTCTCAGCGCGATCCGCTCCTGCCTTGGCCAAAACCCGCATGCCCTGAATCTGACACACGAGGAACCTGGCAAGCGTTCGTTCATCCAGCCCGGGATCAATATCGCCCAAGGCCTGCGCTCTTATGATCGCCGCCGCATAAAGATCTTGCAGCCGCCTGAACAGCCGGAAAATACGTGGTGCGACCTCTTTATCCTCTGGAAGCATCTCGACGGCTGCAAAGACGACAAAGCATCCACGCAAACCTTCCGTTCCCGATGCTTGATCCACTTGTTGAGAAAAAGCTTCTCGAATTGCGGCTTTGGGCGACGGATTGGAATGCAGCGTTTCACCGACCGAGCGAACGGCGTCCTCGATGTAAGCATCGAGGGCGCGCAGATAGACGCCTCGCTTGTCGACGAAAGCCTTATAAAAGCTGCCTCTGGAAAGCTCCATGCCTTCGAGCAGGTCGGGAAGAGATGCATCGTGATATCCCCGGGTCCAAAAGACGTCCATAGCTTTGCGAACTGCTTGATCGAGTTCGAATTCGCGAGGGCGACCAACGGATGCGGATGTCTGATTGCGCTTTACCATAGCAACTATTTGGAACCATTTGGTTCATAATGCAAGTGATATTTTGGGAATGCTTCGTCAAGCGTTCGGCATCCAGGTCAGTGACCGACAGTCGGATCGACAGGATAGTCCCGAGAGAATTCCCTGACCGCCATCACAATCGGCATAAGCCCGCGGCCCGCTGAAGTCAGCGAATATTCGACTCGAGGAGGCTGCTCCTGAAAGTCGTGTCGGCTTATGAGGCCGTCACTTTCAAGTTCCCTGAGATGCTGCGTCAGCATCTTCTGGGATATGTCCGGTATACCACGCATGAACTGCGATGCCCGCAAAGAGGGCTCGGCGAACAATCGGAAAAGGATCGGCAGTTTCCAACGTCCTGTGATCATCCGCAGCACCCTGCTGACATGAGAGACAGATCCGTCGGCTCCAAGGCATGTCGACGTGTCCTCGACAGGCACTTTAAAGTGCGTAATTGCCTGCTTCATCGACAAACCTCATATCTGCCGGAGACGATAACACGGATCAAATATCATGGACTTACAACTCCAAAACAAGGTTGCGCTCGTAACGGGAAGCAGTAAGGGAATTGGCGAGGGTGTGGCCAGAGGCCTCGCAAAGGAAGGGGCGACCGTTCTTGTCCACGGTCGCGACCGAATGAAAACAGAGGAAGTCGCCCGTGACATCATATCCTCTGGGGGGCAGGCATTCGCGGTATTCGGCGACCTAACAGTGCCGAATCAGGTCGATCGTCTTGTTAGGGATTCGAAGGCTGCAGCAGGATCGATCGACATCCTGGTCAACAATGCCGGCGGATCTGCTTCGGCAGAGGATTGGGCCTCGACAAACTCTGAAACGTGGGCCGCTGTCTATGACAGGAACGTGCTCGCATCTGTGAGGATCATCTCGCTCGTTCTGCCCGCAATGAAAGCGTCGCGGTGGGGTCGGATCATAAACATCTCGAGCATGGCGGCCCTGATGCCGCCCGCAAGTCGACCGGACTACTCTGCCGCCAAGGCAGCCATGATCGCGATGACGGCGTCGCTCGCAAAAGACGTTGCCGCACACGGCATCACCGCAAACACCGTCTCGCCTGGAACGGTGCATAGCATTAGCTTGGATACCGCATTCCGTAAGAAAGCCATTGAAAGGGGGATGGCCATTGACGCCCCCTGGAACGACATAGAGAGGGAGATCCTGCCAATGTTTGCTCAGGTACCCCTTGGAAGGGTCGGAACCCTCGAGGAGATTGCGGATGCGATCGCGTTCCTCTCGAGCCCCCGTGCCGGCTATATCACAGGGGCAAACCTCCGACTTGACGGAGGAATGTGGCCAGGGATGTAGCAGGACAACAGAGGAGCGGCGCCAAACCTGTCTGGGTTCCCCGCATCAGTTCCAGCTTGCCATGACGAACCGGCGGATCTCCGCTTCGAGTTCCTGGTCTTCCGGCGTCCCACCCATGAAGCCACCATGGGGCATGGCTTCGAAGACGTGCAATTCGGTTTCCACGCCAGCTTTTCGCAAGGTTCGATGCATCCTCACCGTGTTCGATAAGAACAGGTCACGCGTGCCGGTCTGCAGAAACGTCGGCGGGAAGCCCCGCAGATCGCCAAAGAGCGGCGATAGATAGGGATTGGAAAGATCCGCACCACCGGCGTAGAGCAGGTTGTTTGATCTGAGCGGGCGAGGCAGAACGAGATCAATCATCTGGTTGGTTTGGAAACTGTCGCCCGATTCGGTGAGGTCAACCTGTGGCGAGAGCAAGACCAATCTGCCGGGCATTGGCATGCCTTCATCTCTCGCCCGCAGCAGCATGGCGGTCGCGAGATTGCCGCCTGCCGATCTACCCAGGATGACCACCTTGTCGGGGGAATGACCGTTCAAGACATGACGATACGTGGCCAAGCAGTCATCAAGAGCGGCCGGATATGGATGCTCAGGCGGCATCCGGTAATCGACGCCGTTAGCATCGAACGACATGCTGGTCCGCCCGAAGGCTCGCACTGACGCGACAGGCCTCTCCACCGCCGAACACCAATGCGCCGCCGTGCAGGTCGATGAGTGCGCCACGAGCATCAAATTGCCCGTGCGGCGTCGCGACATGGATCGTTGCATGTTCGACGGTGATCGTCTCGACAGTCGACTGCGGCTCGCCGCCAGCCCTTTAATCGCAGCGGCGTAGTGCGCATCTGCTGCGGCTTTCATCGTCATCCATCCTGAGAAATCGCCCGGAGACGGCATTTCATAGCGCGCATTGATGGGGCTGCCGTTCTCGTCGACCAGGCGCGACAGTGACGCTTGCGCTTCTACGCTAATGGACTGTGGGGGATGAGGCGAGGACATCATCGCAGCGCTGCGTCAGGCCGCATCGCATTTCGAACTGGAACTGAACAACGAGAAATCAGAAATCACCTCGACTGCGACGCAGTCACAACATCGGGTGGAAGCAGGCCGCAAGAGCCCATACCATCGCCGATCGGATAAGTTGCCCCTTGCCTTTCTTCGCTTACAACATTATTGTTGTAATATGATTCCAGCGCTCGTTTCCCTATCCGGTTCTCCTTGGGATGTGCTGCCGAGCGGCATTCATCCTGCGTCTCTTGATGAGATACAAATTGCATATGGATACAACGAGCGGCGCCGCACACTGCTCTCAGGGTTGGTCGATGGCGCCACTGCGTTGGTGAGGGCCGGATGTTCGAAAATCTACCTGGACGGAAGCTTTGTCACAGCTAAACCGATCCCAGGTGACTACGACGCATGTTGGGATCCAGCTGGGGTTCTCAGCTCCCTCCTCGATCCCGTGTTCACGGATTTCAGCGATGGGAGAGCCCGACAAAAGGCTCGTTTCGGGGGTGAGTTCTTCCCTTCGAGCATCGTGGAAGCTGGCTCTGGACGGGCGTTCTTGGACTTTTTCCAGGTTGAAAAACATTCGGGTGGGAAAAAGGGAATTATTGAAGTTTCGATCATGACGGATGCGACGATCCTTCGGAGGCTAGCTCATGATATTCAGTGATAGACAGTACGCAGTATCGAAGGAACAGCTCAACAATCTGAGAACCGCTGCGTTCGCTGACCAAGTTGGCGAAGGTAGGCTAGATTGGTTGAAGCAAATCGAGTCCAATGCGCTCCAAAGCCAAATCGCGGACATTCAGCGAGAGATGGCAGAGTACGACTATCTAAAGTCTGGAGCTGCTGGATTCACGGAGGAATTCTCCTTTGAAGAGCTGCCCCGCGTTCTAATACAGGCGCGTATCGCAAGAGGCCTGTCCCAAACAGATCTCGCTGAGCGTCTTGGCCTGAAAGCGCAACAAGTGCAGCGATACGAAGCAACTAACTACATGAGCGCCAGCCTTGCGCGCCTGATGGAAGTCGCCAGCATGTTGGGCGTTCGCGTCTCTGCATCCTACGGATCAGGTGAAGAGCGTTCGGAGGGGGCAATTTATGCCTGGTCTGATGCTGGTTCCATTGAATGGAACAAATTCCCGCTTCGGGAGATGGCTAGACGCGGTTGGATCAAGGGTGATGACTTGGCAACGTCAGCTCGCACCTGGTTTCATCAGGTGGCCGGGCCTCAGTTCGCGACGGCTCTTCACCGCAAAAAAATGCATAGTGGCAACGCACCAAACGAACACGCTCTCTTAGCGTGGCAAGCACGCGTGCTTCAGAAGGCAACCGATGATTTCAATGCGGGCTTGATAGGAGAGTTCAGCCTGAACGATCGTTGGTTGGGTCAGTTGGTCGCTCTCACGAAGGACAGCGACGGACCCCGCAAGGCCAAGGATCTGCTCAGCCAAAACGGCATTGGGATGATCGTTCAAAATCATCTTCCCGGAACTTATCTTGATGGCGCGGCCATGGTCGCTCCATTTGGAAATCCAGTTGTTGCCCTAACCCTTCGGTTCGATCGCCTGGATAACTTCTGGTTCGTCCTGTTCCACGAACTGGGACACGTATTCCTGCATCTATACAACTCTCTTCGGTTCGATTTTTTCGACGAAGAGGATGGCCATCAAGGCGACCAGTATGAGGAGGACGCGGACAAGTTTTCCCTGGATCAGCTCATTCCGCAAGACGTTTGGCGCAAGTGCCTATCTCGATTTGCGCTGACGGAAGAAGCGGTCCTCATCGATGCAGAAAAGCTTGGGATCAGTGCAAGTATCATTGCTGGCAGGATCAGGAAGGAGAGAAACGATTTTCGCCTCTTCACTAATCTGGTCGGGTCGGGAACCGTTCGGACGCAGTTTGAGGGATTGACGGAATGAAGCTACTTCCCAGCACGTATGTTCCGTCACTGCGATGGCGCCAAGGCGAATACCAAGCGCTGTTCCGACTTAGTGACGCGGCAAAGCAGCTCGTCGTTCCGTTCATACTTGTTCCGGAGCCGGAATACGATTTCGAGGAAGGTCGACCGAAGAAGACGGTTCAAGAGCAGGTGCAGACGTTTCCGAAGCGCTACCAGCAAAAGTGGGGCAAGAGACCCGCGTGGATCGACGTCCATACGAATATAGCCACGACAAGCATGGCGGATGGCCGAACGCCCATGTCGTACGTATTCGAGGAGATACGGAGCTTCGGATCGAGGGCTGTGCCAATCACCTCGTTGGACGCCCCGCCGGCCGTCAATGCTGTCGTGGCTGGCATCGCAACAATCGACAAGCTCGGTGTCGGTATCCGAGCTCGCCTTGAGCACGTTATGAAGCCCAACTTCGATGCACGACTAATCGCACTGATCTCTTCGATTGGTCTCACGCGAGAGCACACAGACCTCATCATCGATCTTGGCGCGCCGAATTTTCAGCCCTACGCAGACTTCGCAGATGGGCTGATAGCGGCGATGGACAACGTGTCTGCGCTGATCAGCTACCGCTCTCTGGTGGTGATCGGCACTGGCTTTCCGCAGATACTTGGCATCGACAAACCGGGTGGACACCTGCCGCGGCACGACTGGGTCTTTTACAAAACACTGCGCACCAAGCTTGCCGGAATTGGGCGGATCCCGAACTTTGGAGATTACACGATTGTCCACCCCGAATTCACCGCTCAGGACATGCGGATGTTGAAGCCAGCGGGCAAGCTCGTCTATACGGCAGGCGACACATGGAATGTTCGAAAGGGTGGGGCATTCAGATCTGACCCGGGACAGATGCACACGCATTGCGACAGCATTCTGAGATCGGGCCAGTTTTGCGGCCCTCATTTTTCAGCGGGCGACGAGTACATCGACCTGTGTGCGAAGAAGTTAGCTACGCCGTCAAATCTCACGCGCTGGAAGGAAAATGGGATCAGCCATCACATCATGCATGTGCTGGCTGATCTCGCCACGTCGAGCGCTGGGCCATGAAATTTCGGATCGCTGCAATTAAGTCCGCGATCGGCATCTGAGCGGCCAAATCGATGTAGAGCTGTAGCCTGCTTCGCTTGAGTTCACGCGGCGACGCTCCGAACCCTGCTAACAGCTCGGCAGCTTCCGAATGCCAGAGCAAGTGAGCAACTTGAATAGCATCGACGGATGGATTGGCGCGAGCGCGCCGCACTGTTTCAAACGTAATACCGCCTCGCGATCCTTTTTCAGCAAGGATTAGCCCGCACCAGTCCGGGACGATCCTTTCTGCCTTCGCCAGGTGCTTGTCGGCGCAAACAAGTGTCAGCCTGCTTAGACCCTTCGAATAAAACTCGAGCTGCCCCGGAAGTCGATCAAGCGTATCGAGGCTGCTTTTGATCTCGAAACCGTGGACTTCCGCAGATATAACCGCGACATCGATCCTTACCCTGGCATGAGACAAACCAAGTTCGTCGACGATGATGGCACTGCGGGCCTTCTGGTATGACCGAAGCTTCTTATGATGAAGCGCGGCTCTGATTTCCTGATCATTCGTAGCGAGCATGATTTTTCCCCTATCACACCTACTGGCCGATTTCGAGATGATAGCCAAGTTCTAATTCTTGTCATTGATCCGGCACATGTGGCGACGGTCTAGCAATCAGATCACTCCCCAAGCCCGAAACCTCCCCCTCCCCGTCATCTCCCTCAAACCCAACTCCTCAATGATCCGCAGCGCCGCCCGCGGCGTGACGGCAAGCTCTTTCGCGATCATTCCGGCCGACACCAGCGGCCGCGAGATCACCAAACCGATCAACTCGGGCAGTTTTGACGAAGTGCGTTTCCCGATCAGTCGGCGCTCCATCATTTTTCGCGCCAACGCCAGCCGGTCATGTTCCTTAAGGCCGATCTCGGCGGCCGCCAGGATACAATGCGTAATCGCGAGGAGCCGGGCCTCCCGGTCGCGATGCCGGCGGCGATCGACGGGGATGGTTTTCAGGCCGAGATTGAAGGCGGCCAGATGCGCCGCCGTCGTCAGCCCGGCCTGACGCATGATCGATGCTGAAAGCAGCCTTCCAAGCCAGGGCGCATGCTGCAGCACCGACAATTGATTCCAGGCATCGAGAGCAAGCATCGCCTGCAGCACTGCGGGTAGCTCTTGCGTCTGCTGCAACACGCGGCGCCACTCTTCAAGCCGCTCGTCCTCATCCCAGTCGAGATCGTAAACCAGCGGATCCTTTTCCCGGGCCCTCGCGCTTAAGGCGGGGCCGGGCTGCTTTGCCTGTTCGATGGCCGCAGTCGATCGGGCGAGCACGGCATCGATGGCGGCGAATTCGTTGTCCAACCGAGTGTCATCGCCATCGCCGTTCTCCCCCTCCCCGCCTCCGACCAGACCGTCGGCGACCGGCTCGTCATCGCCGCTCGCAGCGACACCATCCAATGCCACCGTCGTCGCTTGGCCCCGCAGGCTGCGCAGACCGTCGGGCGACAGCGCCCAGCCGGCTGGCTGGCCACAAATGCGCCGGCGGGTGCGCAGCACGTCGCGGGCGATGGTCAGCTCATGGGTCGGGGTGCGAATATCCTTGGTGGCGTCGTGCAGCACCAGATCCTCGAGATGCACGAGCTCGCCATCGATCCACAGCGAGGCGCAGGCGTCGGTAAAATGCGTCCGCTCGATCCAGCCATCGCCCACCGGAGAACGGGCGATGCGCTCATCGAGGCGGGTCAACGCCGAACCCGCGTCGGAAATCGGCCGCAGCAGGGTCTGGATAGGCAATTTAGCTAGATCGTAAGACATTGAAATCATGGTAAAGGATTTGCTAAACGGACACCAGCGGATAGTTTATGTCCGTCACCGCATGGTACTGTGGGTCGGGCTTCTAACCATCGATAAGTACTGGTTATCGATGGTAGTTGATCTGGAGTCGCAAATCAGAAGAATCGCGGCAAAATCACGGTCCCGGCGGCCGATGAAGCCGTCCTTTCGGAGCGCCCGTGGCCAAACCAAAGAAATCACTGACCGCGGTCGAGCGCCGCGCCGAAGAGCTCGACACCATCGCCGCCGTACTGCCGATCGAGCGCCGCGACGAACTCGCCGAACTGCTCACCGACCAGGATGTCGAGACGCTGCGCCATCTGGTCAACCAGGGCATGGGCAACAACACATTGCGGGCGCTAACCTCGGATCTGACCTATCTCGAAGCCTGGGGATTGGCGGCGACCGGACAGTCGCTGCCCTGGCCGGCGCCCGAGGCACTGCTGCTAAAGTTCGTCGCCCATCACCTCTGGGATCCGCAACACCGCGAGACCGATCCGGATCACGGCATGCCGGCCGATGTCGACCAAAACCTTCGAAGCCAGGGGTTTCTCAAATCCGTCGGTCCGCATGCGCCAGCGACGGTGCGCCGGCGGCTGGCGAATTGGTCGACGCTGACGAAATGGCGCGGCTTGGAGGGAGCCTTCGCCTCCCCTGCCCTCAAATCAGCCATTCGGCTGGCGATCCGAGCCGCGCCACGACAGCGTGGTCGCAAGAGCGCCAAGGCGGTCACCGGCGATGTGCTGGCAAGACTGCTGGCGACCTGCGCCACCGAAAGCCTGCGCGATCTCCGGGACCGGGCGATCTTGATGGTCGCCTTCGCCTCCGGCGGCCGGAGGCGCAGCGAGATCGCCGGGCTGCGCCGCGAACAGTTGGCCGTCGAGCCGCCGATCCCCGTCGAAGACGCCGACCCCCTCCCCTCTCTCGCCATCCATCTCGGCCGCACGAAAACCACCTCCGGGGAACATGACGATACCGTCTATCTGACCGGCCGGCCGGTGGAGGCGCTAAATGCCTGGATGGCGGCAGCCAAGATCGACAGTGGAAGCGTGTTTCGGGGCATCGGTCGCTGGGGGACGGTTTCGCGGCGGGCGATCGATCCGCAGTCGGTCAATGCGATCATCAAGCAGCGGGCCGAGATGGCCGGGTTGAAGGCTGGGGAGTTTTCCGCGCACGGGATCCGATCGGGATATCTGACGGAAGCGGCCAATCGCGGCATTCCCCTCCCCGAGGCGATGGAGCAGTCGCGCCACCGGTCGGTGCAGCAGGCATCGAGCTACTACAATAATGCTACGCGTCGAAGCGGACGGGCTGTTCGTATGCTTTAATTGCGGGAGGAGGAGGATTTTCTTAAACCCGAGCAGCTGCATTGGACTGCAACCCCACAGCGGCCGTTTTTCCGCCCTAGCTGGTGGCAATGATTCTCGTCAGTGAACTCGCTTGGATGCTAATTTGAGTCGCCAGATGGGTTGTCGCCACCGCAAAATGTATCCCTTGCGCCTATTGCTTCGAAGATTCCGGTGTACGGGTGAAAACGGCATCCGGAGATACACCCTCGATAACATCTTGTTGTTGCACAATAATGTTTAGATCTCTTTGCACGAGCGACGGTCGGCATTAAGGTTTTGTTAACCTTAAATAGCTTGCCAGCCTGTTAGAATCGATGCTTATTGCAAGCAGCGGAGTGATTAGGAAATTCCGCTCAGAAGCGCTATTTCAAGAAATCAGGTCCGGGGATGCCCAAAATCGCTGCAAAATTACCGCCAAAAGATGAAGACCTGATGGGGTTGATTGAGCGCCATTCTCGTTCCTTGTCGGCGCAACTGCAAGAGCATCAGCTCGCGACCTTTCCCCCTACGGCGGAAAAGGGCATCCGCACGTTTCAGCCAGCGGAGGCAGCAAAGCTGGTCGGCGTGAAAGAAGTATATCTGCGCCAGCTCGCAAACGAACTCGAAGGTCTCCAGGTCAGCACCAGTCCGACCGGGCGCCGGTCGTATTCCGTTGAGGACATGCACAAGATCCGCAAGCACCTCGACCAGGTGGGCCGTGGCAATCGCCGCTATCTTCCACACCGCCGCGACGATGAAGCGTTGCAGGTTATCTCAGTCATGAATTTCAAGGGCGGGTCCGGCAAAACCACGACTGCCGCTCATCTGGCCCAGTATCTCGCGCTTCGCGGCTACCGGGTGCTCGCTATCGATCTTGACCCGCAGGCGAGCCTGTCCACACTCTTTGGCAACCAGCCAGAAACCGATGTCGGCGTAAACGAGACGCTTTATGGTGCGATTCGATACGACGACGCTCGCCCAATGGCCGAGATTGTTCGCGCGACCTACATTCCTGATCTTCATCTGATCCCCGGCAACCTCGAACTTATGGAGTTCGAACACGATACGCCGCGGGCGCTGATGAAGCGGAAGATCGGCGATACCATGTTCTTCCACCGGATCAGCGAGGTGCTTGACCAGGTGGCACCCAATTACGACGTTGTGGTGATCGACTGCCCGCCACAACTAGGCTACCTCACCCTCTCCGCCCTGACCGCAGCCACCTCGGTTCTGATCACCGTGCATCCGCAGATGCTCGACGTCATGTCGATGAATCAGTTTCTGTCGATGACATCGGATCTGCTCCGGGAGATCTCATCGCACGGTGCGCGCTTCGACTATAACTGGATGCGCTATCTCGTGACGCGGTTCGAGCCGAGTGATGGGCCACAGAACCAGATGGTCGGGTATCTCAGGGCGATTTTCGGAGAAAATGTTCTAAACTTCCCGATGCTGAAGACAACGGCCGTTTCCGATGCCGGTCTCACGAACCAGACCCTTTTCGAGGTGGAGAGAGGCCAATTCACCCGGGCCACTTATGATCGCGCGCTTGAGGCGATGAACAACGTCAACGACGAGATCGAGTCGCTGATCAAGAAAGCATGGGGAAGAAAGTCATGAGCAGGAAGGACATCCTCCGCACCCCTAAGCCAACCGCCGCCGTCGCGGCGCCGGTTGAAAGACCGATTAAGAGCCGAAGCATTCTTCCGCTCATGGGCTCCCCACCAGCGGAAGGAGCGGCACCGGCATCATCGCGTCTCACTAGCCAGGTTGGCGGTGCTTTCGCAGAAGGTAAGGCGAGGTTTGAGCGCGCCGAAGAAATCGAAAAACGCCTGGCTGAGGGCCAAACCATCATCGAACTCGATACGGATACGGTCGATCCATCTTTCGTTCAAGACCGCATGCCCGGTGATATTGCCGGTCTTGTTGAAGCGATCCGCGAACAAGGCCAGCAGACCCCTATTCTGGTGCGCCCTCACCCCGAGGCACCGGGGCGCTATCAAGTCGCATTTGGGCACCGTCGTTTGCGCGCAGTCTCGGAACTCAACCTGCCCGTCAAGGCGGTTGTCAGGGAACTTACAGACGAGCAGCTCGTAATTGCCCAAGGTCAGGAGAACAATGAACGCCAGGACCTGACATTCATAGAAAAGGCGCGGTTCGCCTCCCGGCTGACCGAGCAATTTTCACGAGATGTCGTGATGGCAGCGTTGTCCGTCTACAAAAGCGATCTCTCGAACATGCTGTCGGTGGTGACCCGCATCCCCACGGAAATTGTCGACGCAATCGGCTCGGCGCCCGGGATTGGCTTGAAAAGTTGGGTGGCTCTCGCCGAGCTTCTCACGCGCGACGATGACCTTGAACAGGCTTCGACTTTCCTGCGATCGGCCGAGGCGAAAGCCCTGCCCTCGCCCGACCGGTTCAAGTCGCTCGTCGCCAGCCTCAAACCTACACCAACCAAGCGCGGACTACCGGATCTCCTGACAACGCCCACGGGGCTACGTTTGGCCCAGGTAACGAAGAGCAAAACCAAGTTGGACCTGTCGATCGATCGGCGCGAGATGCCAGATTTCGCCGCCTTTGTCCTGGAGCGTTTGCCAGCGCTCTTCGAGGAGCATCGCTCCAGGAACACTACTCAAGACCAGTTGAACAACGGAGATTAAGCGGAAAAAGAAAAAGGCCCCCAAAACGTCGCCGTCGTGGAAACCTCTTTCAGATCTAAGCAACCTGAGAATCGCACTTCCACGGATATTCGTCAAGAGTCTTGGCGCCGATTTGGTGAGCCGATTTCTTTTGCCTTTTGAAAGGTGAAAGAGGATGCAAACAGGAAGTGTGACGACGCCCTTTGGGCGGCGGTCTATGACGCTTGCTCTCGTGAAGCGACAGGTCGCTACAAGAGAGATTAAGGCGGGAAAATCGGTCGAAAAGTGGAAGGTCTTCCGGGACGCTTCAGAGGCTAGGGAAGCGCTCGGCCTGCAGTCGAGCAGCCTTGCTGTGCTCGACGCGCTGCTAAGTTTCTACCCGGAGAACGAATTGCGCCAGGAGGCACAGTTGGTGGTGTTTCCATCGAACGCACAATTGATTCTGCGCGCCCATGGCATGGCCGGAGCAACACTTCGCCGTCATCTTGCATTGCTGGTGGAATCCGGGCTGATCGTTCGGAAGGACAGCGCGAACGGCAAACGCTTCGCGCGCAAGAACAATGCTGGTGAAATCGAGAATGCCTTCGGCTTTGATCTCTCACCAATGCTCGCCCGATCCGAAGAATTGGCTTTCATCGCGCAGAAAGTCGTTGCCGCGCGTTCCGCATTCCGGAAAGCCAAGGAGAACCTGACGATCTGCCGCCGTGACGTTCGCAAGCTGATTTCAGCAGCAATGGAGGAGGGTGCCGAGGGCGACTGGCTAACCATTGAAGCGATCTATGTTGAACTCGTTGCCCGTATTCCCCGGTCCCCGACCATGGAAGATGTAGCGGGTGTTCTGGACGAGATGGAGCTTCTTCGCGACGAGATCATTAATCGATTGGAAGATCAGCAGAATTCACAACTCAGTAGCACCAATGATGCTCAATTTGAGCAGCATATACAGAATTCAAATCCCGAATCCATCTATGAATTTGAACCTAGCTCTGAAAAAGAGCAGGGCGTGAAGCCGAGCAAACCCGACAAGCCAAAGGTCGAGCCGCTGAAGGCTTTCTCTCTTGGTGTGGTGCTGAAGGCCTGTCAGCAGTTGGCTGACTATGGACCGGGCGGAGCTGTCGGTAGCTGGCGTGATCTTATGTCGGCAGCGGTCGTGGTGAGATCGATGCTGGGAATCAGCCCATCTGCTTACCAAGATGCGTGCGAGGTCATGGGGCCGGAAAATGCCGCGGTGGCAGTCGGTTGCATTCTTGAGCGCGCTAATCTGATCAATTCCCCAGGTGGATATCTGCGGGATCTCACACGGCGAGCCGAGCGGGATGAGTTTTCTCTCGGTCCGGTGATCATGGCGCTACTCCGCAACAATGGTGGCAGGCTCCTTCAAGCGGTGTAAATCGCCGTTAGTTGCGACTAACTTCGCTAAGCGACTGATATAAAAAGGTGTTTCTGGACTGCTTGGCGTTTCCGTCTTCTAGCCCGCGAATTTTGCGGTTTGGCAGCAAAATTCGTTCTACTGCAATCCAGGCATAGCGATATTGGACATCGGGGGAGGGAAAGTTTAGTGCTGGCTGTAGAGTTGCTGGTGAGAATCTCGGTAATTTCTTTACCTACCATGGTCTGAAACACTCGAACCGGTCTGGCTTTCAGTTCTCAGACAATCGGGTGGAAGACAGGTGCTTGCGTTCGTTGGAATTGCTCAACAGGCGTCGCTGACGGGAGCTTATTGGGCGTTAGTCGTGACTAACCGCCTCAAGCGACTGAAATCACATCGGTTTCACAGACCAACGGTCTTCGTCGCCGCCAGGTTCTTCGAGTTGAGCGGCGCGCGGGCTTTTGAAAAGTGTGGACCCCGCGGGTGCCGCGTACTTTCCTGCTTCGGATGCCTCGTGCAAAGTCTGCGGGATCGTGACGGGATCATCGTTCATCTCCAAGAACTCGTAGCAGGACCGGCTGTCGGGCGCTGACCAAGCCTACGCGCCGCCAGTATGCTCGCCCCTCACAGTTTTGATAAACACATTATCAGAGCTGCTCGTCCGGCGAGGCAGAGCAAGAAGGGCAGCGAGTGCTGGGTGGGGTGGCGAACATACAAGCTTCAATTCCACCGCAGGCGGAGTTTGCCGTGGCTGCCCGACGTCCGTCTGCCCGCACACGGAGGCGCGGGAGGCGAACCTCGTCTCCTCATCGTGCGACTTGTGATTTCGGTGGGAGCGGGATCTTACAATAAATGCAAAACGACATTTTCGCGCATAGGCTCGCCCGACGGCCGCCTAGGCCACGCTACGTTCGCAAGTGACAGTGAAACGGCTTAAGCGTCCATCGTCGATAACTCGTGTATGAATACCC
This sequence comes from Rhizobium sp. PEPV16, assembly GCF_008919455.1. Lineage (NCBI taxonomy): Bacteria > Pseudomonadati > Pseudomonadota > Alphaproteobacteria > Hyphomicrobiales > Rhizobiaceae > Rhizobium > Rhizobium sp. PEPV16. The sequence continues at coordinate 2,333 of NZ_VSZV01000343.1, read as the reverse complement.
GCGTGTTCAACCGCGCCGAGCGTCTCTCTCAGGCGAGACACGCGGTTTCGAGCCTCGACAGTCGTGGCAAGCGCGAACCGCAATGCTCGGAACCCAAGGATTTCCGGATGGAAATTATTGGCGGAACCATGATGTGGCAATGTCATGACCGCAATTCGGTCATCAAAGCCTTCGAAAAACGTCCGCCATGGCTGGCGCCATTTATCATGCCGAAGCGCGGCGTCACCCGTTCCCAGCCAGCCGATGCCATCATGTGACCAGAAGAAGCGACCGTAGGGTGGTCCATCGAGCGAGGAGCGCCCATTGCCGGGATGGCTCGGTGTGGCTTGAGCTTGCGACGGCGCGTTGAGATAACGGTCCAGAGTAAAGTGACATCGAAATCGCATTGTGTCCTCCGGCAAAATGCCGGGTGTAGATTTCGACCAGCCGCTTGGCACTTTCCATAGAGCGTATGTGCTCAAGCAGCGATTTGGCGAGCTTTGCCTCGTCATTTCCCCGGAAACCAAGCACCTTTTTAATGTCCCGGAGAAACCGCTTTCGGGCGGGATCATCGACCGGATGGACATAGGGCAGGAGAACCCAATCGCCCCTGCGCCACGCGTCACCTGTAAAGGATTGCCACTCAAGCTGGAGATACGAGCCGGATGCAGCCACATAGGCGCCGTTTTGCGTCTCTCGCGCTGTCGGATCCGCAGGAGTGAGCTTTTCAGCGATCGGCCCGTGTGGGGCACGCAAGTAAGTCGCCAGTCTGTTTGCCGACGAGCCTTTGGATGGAGCGTCATCAAGTCGTATCCGGCGTCCAGCGGACGGGCCGTCGATCGGTCCGTCGGGTTCCGCGCCACGCGGAGGAAGGATATCCTCAGGCCCCCCGGTTGAAGGAAGATGACCCGCTCCGCACCTCTCCCGAGCCACCAGGCTACGGGGCTCTCAAAGTAGTCGAGCGACGATCGGGATTACCGTACCGCGCTCAAAATCGGAAAGCACGAAAAGCAGGCGCTCTACAACATCCAGGTAAGGAACGATGACCGTCTTCGCTGGCGCCATTGCCTGCAGACGATCGATGCCGTTGATGTGATCAGCATGAAGATGTGAAACAAAAAGCACGTCCGTCTTTCCGTCGCATGCTGCCCGGTAGAGCGACATTTCACTTTGAAAGCGTCGCTTCGTTCCGAGCCGCAGTCATAGACATAGGAAAAGCTTGTGATGGGGCGCTCATTGGCAGAGCGCACGCCGTCGGGCGACCCCTCGACAGTCGAGATCAATCCGGAGTGAAAGCCGCCATGGCCGACCGGGTGCTGGGTACGTGTAATTTTTGCGTGTTGCATCTACGTCCGGATTTTTAGGGGTGAATATCCTCGTTGGCAGTCGAGGGTCTATCGTTTGAGAAGCGATTGGGGTGGTGGTCGACGTCGGCTCAAGACGAGATGGACGAGGTGTGCTGCATTTTTCCGCGGCCGAGAAGGCTCGCACGGATCTGTTCTGATTTTGTCGCGCCTGACGTCGAGGAAGGGGAGGGTGAAGACGGCTCTGAGTTTCGCTCACCGCCGGTTGTCTTTTGCTTCAAACCTAGAAGACGGTTCTGCGCCGTCATGCGATCATCCTCGATCAGGGCTTCCAGCGGCCTACCGTCCAGATCATGGCGAACGGAATTGGGCTGGGCGCTCGCGAAATAATATCGCTTGGAGTGGACAAAGGCAGCAACCGCGCGGCGCAACGTCGTCATGCCAACACCGGGTTTCAAAAGCAGGCGAATTTCCTCAAAGAGCCCGATAGCAAAGGGTCGGATAGGATCGCCTGGCCTTGCCGGCAGGATCCCGACCGGGCATACTAGCAAAGCGTTTATGGCGTCTGCTTTCTGGATGTCGATCTGCGAAGCTACGATCGGGCCGCGGCTGACTGTCCAAGGTTTTGTCATAGGTTCCAACCCAATCTTTTCTTTCCCTGCGAGGCTGGGATCTACATCGTCTAAGCTGTTCTTGTTGCAGAAATGCATATTGCGGCAGCCGATCTCAAGGCCCGACTGCGCTTCATCCGGCTGTTTGGTACAGAACAGTCTGCGCATGAGCTACGGAAATGCTCGCCCTCGTCTCCGCGGGAGTGGCGGTCCTTGGCAGAATCCTCTATATTGCAAACATGAGCGACGAACAGACCATATCGAAATCCACCAAGTCGGCCGTTGAGAAGGTCCTCCGTGATCGCCTCGGCCAGGCAGGGTTTTCTGGCGCCGACATTCGGGCCGATCGAGACAGCGATGGCGATCCGATCCTGCTCGTCGACGTGAATTATGCCTATTCGGACAAGCCGATCAGTTCGAAACTCACTTACGGTCTTTC
>NZ_VSZV01000026.1:0-899 GCF_008919455.1 Rhizobium sp. PEPV16 | reverse complement strand
ACTATCGAGCCGCATTTCGATCCCACAGATGAATTCACAAGGGCCTCAATTCAATCACGTCCGAACGCCGCTCAGCCGACGTCTGTTTCGCAATTTTCCCAAATTTGCAACCCCGAGGCGGTAACGTGAACCACACGTCAGAGCCACCCACTTCTCAAGCGTCGTGGCCTTGTGCGCGGCCGGGCTTTTTTCCTGCACGACAACCTGCCAAGTATGGCGATTGGTGCCGATCATCCATGTGGCCGCCACCGGCGGCACTTCGTTTATCGCTGACCCTTTTAGGAGCGCGCCTGTTTAGCCCCGGAGAGATCCGGGCGCCTACGTCGCCGTGAACCCGTTAGAGGCTAGGATATGCGGATATCAATGATCATGGTATTCGAGAGCGTAACCTGCGCCGTACACGGTACGAATCCCCAGATTACGCAGTCCTGCAAACGCTTTTCGCAGCCGGCCGATATGCACGTCAACCGCCCGACTTTCTACAGCGTGCGGATCGCGCCAAACGGCCTCAATGTGTTGCTCGCGGGTACTGATCTGCCCCTGCCTTTCTAATAGAAACCCGAGGATTCTCATCTCCATAGGCGCAAACGCTACCCTCTTGCCTGAAACCACGACGGCGTGCGGCCCAAAGACAATCTCGGCGGCGGCAGCAAAGTTTGGTAGGGTTCCAGCCTGCGGCAGGGGTTTTATGCCGTGCAGAAACGCGAGAAGCTTTGAAGGCGACAAAGGACGCGTGATGCCTTCGAGGCCCGCCTTGATTAACTGCAGGTGCTCTGCACGCATATCACCGCCGATGAGTGCACCCACGGGCAGCCCTGCGCTCTTCAGGAGCACGCATAGAGGCGCAACATCGCTCGGCCAGCCTGCACAATCCAGGATCACGGCGGAAAGCTCTGCTG
>NZ_VSZV01000059.1:0-2131 GCF_008919455.1 Rhizobium sp. PEPV16 | reverse complement strand
TTCCGGGTCCACGACGCATTCCGCGTAACCACCGAGAGCTTCCGCGATCGGCGCGTAACTGCCTGTCACCCGGTTCGCGCCGTATTTCGTGGTGGCGATCGGCATGCTCTTCGCGTAGCCGCCGAGCACGTTGTTGCGCAGCACGATGGTCAAGACAGGCAGATTGCAGCGGACAGCGGTTTCGAAGTCGATGCCGACCATTCCGAACGCGGACTCTCCCATCAGATTGACGACGGTCGCATCGGGGCGAGCAAGCCTGGCCCCCATCGCAAAGCCTAGGCCGCTTCCGAGCTGGGTGGTCTTGCCCCAACCGATGTAGCTGCCGGGTGTGCTTGCCACATAAAATGGGCAGAACTGGTCGCGCGGATTGCCGGCGTCGTGCGTCACGATCGAGGTCTTCGGATCGATCGCCTGCATGATCTCCCAGACGACACGGTAAGGTGAGATCGGCGTGCTGTCCGATGTCAGGAGCGGCATCCATTTTTCCATGAAAGCCGCGCGAACGGCAGCGATCTCCGCCGCCGGCTGCTGACGTTCGCCGAGAGGCAGGTGATCGCGACGGATGAGTGCGATCATCTGTTTCAGGACCGAGGCGGCGTCTGCGACCACACCCTGGGCAATCGCATAGTCCTTGCCGAGATCCGCATCGTCGAGCGTGACATGGAGGATGGTTTTATCTTCGGGAACCGGCAGGATGTAGTAAGAGCGCGTCAGGCTGCTGCCGAGCGCGAACACCACGTCGGCCTTTGCTAGAAAATGGTCGACGGTCGCGGGTCGGGCACGCCCGGCTGTTCCGAGAGCAAGCGGATGGTCTTCCGGAAAAGCGCTCTTGCCGTTCGGTGTCGTCATGACGGGAATGTTCAAGAGTTCGGCAAGCTCGATCAGTTCCGGCGTCGCCGAGGCTGACAGCACTCCCTGCCCCGCGAGAATGACTGGATTTTTGGCGGCCAGCAGGCTTTCGGCCAGATCGACCACCTCACGATCACCGGCCTGCGGTACGCTGCGGCGCGGTCGGCGATGATCCGCCGGCAGAGCATCAAGCCTCTCGGCCAGCAGATCGACAGGCAATTCGAGCAGGACCGGCGCCGGCGGCCCATTCCTGACACGCGATATCGCCGCATGCATGAGCTTGGGCAGATCATCGACCTGCATTGCCGCCTCACACCATTTGGTAATGTGCCGAAAGTTGCGGCGAGATTCGAAATTCGGGGCGATGGCTTCTGATCCGCGCGGGTAGCCGGTCGGCAGGAACAGCATCGGTACGCGGTCGTTGAAAGCCTGGGCAATGCCGGCAAATGCACTTTCGGCTCCCGGGCCATATTGCACAGTGACAACAGCAAGCTCCCTGCCGGCCGTCGCCCGGGCATAGCCCTCTGCGATATTGACGGCGACACGCTGCGTCCGCGCAATCAGCGGCGGAATGTCGAGCGCCGCTGAGGCATCGAAAAGCTCGCTTGCTGGAAAGCCAATGATCTGCTTGACGCCTTCCTCCTTCAGGACCCCGGCAATATATTCGGCGCCGCTCATAGTTTTCGCCTCGACGGGCAAATGGCCGTCCGGCAGTGCATGCGTGCCGTCAGCCATGATGATCGATCCAGTAACGGGCGATATCTTCGCGCCGCATGAAGGCTGCACCTGGGCTCTTCTTGACGTGCTCGATCACGTCACGCAGCCCCGAGGCGCGATTGGGCTGGCCCATCCAGCGGGCGTGCACCCCAATCGTCAGCATACGCCCGCCGGTTTCGTCTGCTTCGCCGATCATGTAGTCGATCGCCGATCGGCAATCCTCGGCAAAATCGCGCGGATTGCTGTATCCGGGCGCGATCAGATAACGGCTGTCGTTCAGCGTCTTCGAATAGGGCACGACGAGAAGCTTCGTATCCTCGTGATCGACGAAATACGGAAGATCGTCATTGCAGGGGTCCGAATAATAGAGGAAGCCGCCTTCCCTGACGATCAGGTCACGGGTGTTGACGCTTGGAAAGGATCGGCAATTCCAACCCATCGGCCTTATGCCGGTCAATTTCTCATAAAGGGCGATTGCTTCGTGCAGCTGCCGCTCCTCCTCCTCGCGCGGCATGCCGGAATATTCGCTCCAGCGCAGCCCGTGGCCGAGCAGATCGTGGCCGCG
>NZ_VSZV01000287.1:23829-25581 GCF_008919455.1 Rhizobium sp. PEPV16 | reverse complement strand
CAGTTCGATCAGATAAGTTTGTGGCATACGGGCGCCGAGCGCGCGGCACAGCCGCGAAACGAAGATGGAACTGACCGGCGAGATTTCCCTTCCTTTTTCCATGAACGAAGGAGCGGAACGGCGACCTGCGCATTTGTGATACTGTGACATTGCATCAGGTTGATTGTGTCACGCCAGATCCGCAGCCTCGATTGCCGAAAGCTTTCCTCCGCATGGCTCTCGTCGCCCAGATATTCTCCCGTCGCCCAGATTTTGTTTGTCAGGAAGATTTCGGACGCCTCGGGCATCTCCGCCATGATCTGGCCAACGCTGACCTCGGCCGACCCATATAAGGGCGAGGTATCAACGACGCGGCCGCCACCGGCGACATAGCGCCTGAACACCTCCCGCAGGTCGTCCCGCGCTTCACCCGGTCGACGGTCGAATGTCAGGAATGTGCCAAGTCCGAGGGCTGTGAGCCGCTCTCCGGTTTTCGGCACCGTGCGCGTCAGGACGGGCTCCGTTGCCGGCGTCGATGGGAGCGGCGCGTCGCCTGTCGCGTCTTGTGCCTTTGTTTCTGCTGCAATCGCCGCGCTCGCGGCAGTCAGCCCCATCGCACCCAAAAAGCGCCGCCGACCGATTGTCGTTCGGGTCATGAGAAAACCTCCAGGTCGATATCTGATTAGAACTGCCAGCCCGCCGGGACCCAGGCGTAACCCATGTCGGTCTTGAGCATTCGTCCGAGGCCCGGGAACGGGTAGTGAAACCCGAGAACGAGGAGCCTATCGGTCGCGGCCATATCGAATATGCGGCGGCGCGACGCGAGCGCGGTATCCTTGTCTCTGTCAGGTCCGGGTCGCCATGGATGGTCGATGTTGACCACCGGGTGATAGGCAAGGTCCGCAGTGAGGAGCAGTTGGTCGTTTCCTGAGTGGACCAGGAATGTTGCCATGCCAGGCGTATGTCCGGGCGCAGCGATCGTGGTGAGGCCCGGCACGATTTCCGCACCTGCCTCGTAGAGCTCGATGTCCTTTGCGATCGGCTCGACACTCCGTTTGATCGCTGCTGCAAACCGATCACGAAAGTCCCTTGGTACCGGCATGTAGGAGAGATCGGGATTGTTGCGCACAAAAAAATCCCAGTCTGCGCGGGGTGCGTAGACGGTGGCATTGGGAAACGCTTTTTTGCCTTCGGAAGTGCTGAGATTGCCGACGTGATCAGGATGCGTGTGGGACACCACGATCGTGTCGATATCGCCTGCATCGAGACCGATGGCGGCGAGATTGTCGAACACACGCCCCGCATTCGGTCCCATCGTGGCCCCGGCTCCCGCCTCAAGCAATATCCGCCTGTCGCCGACCTCGAGCAGCAGCGTGTTGAGTTGAAGGGTCATGTGATCGGTAGGAAGGAAAGCGCGACGAAGGACCTCCTGCAGTTCGGCCTCCGGAGCATCGTTGGCATAGACCGTCGGTGGGCCGCCGATTACGCCATCGCTCAAAACTGTCGCTTTGATCTGCCCGACCCGAAATCGATAATATCCAACATTACGGGCGTCCGGGCTCTGCACCTGCGCCTTGCCTGATCCGGCTGAACCTCCAAGCAGCAGAGCGGCCGTTCCAGCAACCGCTGAAACCATGACCGTGCGCCGGTTCAATGTGAGTCGATCCATTGCTTTTCCTTTTCAGTTGACAATCCGCATGTGCGGTTGAGGTATTTAGATGACCTCAAATCACTGCGCTGATAAGACCAGCAAATCTACGCAGCTTGATAAGG
>NZ_VSZV01000287.1:0-23804 GCF_008919455.1 Rhizobium sp. PEPV16 | reverse complement strand
GATCGTCAGGTGCGGCGGATTCAGGGCCGCTGCCCTGGAGCGAGGCGTTTCATCATCGGCACTCAGCCAGACAATCAACGCTTTGGAAGAGGCGCTCGGCATCCGCCTGCTCAACAGGACAACAAGAAGCGTTTCGCCGACGGAGGCGGGACAGCGTCTCCTGCTGCGCCTCGGTCCAGCTTTGACGGACATCCGTCTCGCAGTCGATGACCTTAACCAGTTAAAGGAAAACCCGTCCGGCACCCTTCGTATCAATGCGCCAGGCCCCGCAATCGATCACCTGCTCTGTCCGGCAATGTTCGCCTTTATGGACACATACCCGGACATCAAGGTCGAGCTCATCAGCGACGCAGCCGTCATCGACATCGTCGAGCAAGGCTTTGACGCGGGCGTTCGGTTCGGAAAACAACTGGCACAAGATATGATCGCAGTACCGCTGGGACCATCGCTTCGATACGCGATCGTGGCGTCGCCGGATTATATTGCAAAGCATGGCCTGCCTCTGACCCCCAATGATCTCGCCGGCCACAACTGCATTCGACGACGATTTCCCGGCGGCACGCTGGTATCCTGGAAATTTGAAAAGGGCGGAGACGCCCTCGAAGTCTTGCCGGAGGGACGATTGACGGTGAGTTCGGCACACAACGAATTGCAGGCCGCTGTCGCCGGATGCGGATTGGCCCATGTCTTCGAGGACTACGCCACACCCGACCTGACGAACGGCCGGTTGACGGAGGTTCTGAAGGATTGGAGTCCTCTTTTGCCAAGCTGGTATCTCTATTACCCGAGCAAAAGACACTCCAGTGCCGCCATGCGAGAGCTGGTGAGCTTCTTGCGGTCCTACGATTGGAAGCTGTCCCGGATGCCGGCTTAATTGAACGGTCATGACCTACGCCTGACTCGCTTCTCGACCTGAAAGGACGTGATCGGCGCCTCTGCGCTATGAATGAGTCCCTCCGGGGACCGACCGGAGCATCGACAATGGCACCCGTCGGCGCCCGTGATATGGATCCTCGGCTCAAGGCCGAGGACGACGGAGAATGCAGCAGCAGCCCTCGCCACGCTTTCGCCTGGCGAGTGCAACTCACCCCGCGAGCTCGATGATCGCGCAGCCGTAGCCTTCGAGATCGAGCCTGCCGGCAACGGGCTTTTCGTCATCGAGGAGATCGCGGCCAGCGGGAACGCCGCCGATGGCGGCCGGCTGGTCGGTGTAGTTCTGGATGAACAACAGCCGGCGGTCGTCATTCATCCGCATGGTCACCTCGACGCCCTCAGGAAGGTCGCCGAGCAGCGGCTCGATGCCGACGGGTGCAAACAGCCGCTCGGCAAGAGCTGCCGTCAGATCCGGGGTGAGATAGGTGCCGACATAGACCACCTGCCCCTTGCCGAGCTTGCGCGACGTCGCCATCGGCTGGCCCTCGGCATAGCGGTTGGACCAGGCCGCAACCACTTCGACATCGCTTGCGATTGCCAGGTTTTCATAGAAATAGCCGGCAGCCAGTTCGCGGTTGCCGATCTTGAAGCGGCGTTCGCGCCGGTGCGATTCGGCCGGCTTGTTCGGCGGAATGACAAGCCCGCCCGAACGTTCCATCACATCAAAAAGCCCGTTGGCGCCGGGGGCGGCGAGACGGCCGAAATCCTCGACACGCACGCCTGTGAGCTGCGACAGCGAGGTGCCGGGCGCGGTCTCGCGGATGACGTGGTTGTCTTCGTTGCGCGTGCCGGTGCGCGCGCCGATGACGACGGTGCCGCCCTGCTCGGCGAAGGATTTCAGCCTCTCGGTCCATTCGTCCTTCCACATCACCCAATGGGGCACATAGAGCAGCTTCAGCTTGGAAAGATCGTCCTCAGGATGAATGAAACCGCAGGCAATGCCGCGGTCGTAGCAATACTGGTGCAGCAGGATCGCATCGTCCTGCGGGCTCGGCAGGCCGATCGGATAGGTCTTGTGCGCTTCCTGATTGTCGAAATCGGAGCCGGCGATGCCGACATCCATGCGCACATAGGTGCCGAGAATCTTGTCCTTCAGCGCCGTCATTTCGGTCGCGAAGCGCTTGGCCTCCTCATAGCGGTGGCGGCCAATATCGTCATGATCGATGATGCCCATCCAGTAGATCTCGGCGCCGAAATGGGCGGGCCGCCAGCGGAAGAACATCAGGCCGTCGGCGCCATGGGCAACCGAAGAAAGCGCCATGCGGCGCAGCTCCCCCGGCTCCGGCGTCAGCGTGCAGAAGCCCGGCTGGCTGCCGAAGCCCGACTGCTGCTCAGGTACGATGTAGTTGCCGGAGAAGCCGCGACAGATATCGAGGTGCAGCGCCTGGACCTTGGCGTGGTTTCCGAGCCGCTGGAACTCGTCATAGAGCATCGGATAGATGTCGTAGCCGACGAAATCGAGATCGGTGGTGAACTGGCCGCGAAAGTCGATATCCCTGAGGCCACCCAGATTGTGGAAAACGAACCAGGAGGGTTTGACGGCGCGCAGGATCTCGACCTGGTCGTGCTGGAAACGCGCCGTCGAGAAGGCGAGGAAGCGGTGATAATCCTGCAGATGGCCGGGGCTCGGGAAGGTCGGGCCGAATTCGATCGGCAGCACCACCTGGTCGAAGCTGTCATAAGCCGTCGCCCAGAAATCGCCGCCCCACGCCGTGTTGAGCTTGCCGATCTCGCCGTATTTGCTCGCGAGGAAGGCCTGGAATTCGGTGAGCGTTGCCGTCGAAAAGCTCTCCGGCATGCTGGTGTTCAACTCGTTGTCGGTCTGCCAGCCGACGACAAAAGGATTGTCGCGATAATGCTCGGCCATCGCTCTGGTGATGCGCCGGCTGTGTTCGCGAAAGACCAGGCTTGCCGTGTCGCAATGCTGGCGCGAACCATGGCTCATCGGCCGGCCCTTGCCGTCGACCCTTAAGATCTCTGGATGCGCCACGGTCAGCCAGCGCGGCGGCGTTGCCGTCGGCGTGCACATGATCGTGTCGATGCCGTAGCGCCCGAGCATGGCGATGGCACGGTCGAACAGGTCGAAATCGAAGGTGCCGAGCCTCGGCTCTAGAATATGCCAGGCGAATTCGGCCATTCTGACCACGTTGAAGCCGGCTTTCGCCATGCGCTCGGCGTCGCGCTCCCAGTAGCTTTCATCGACGTGCTCGGGATAATGCGGGGCGCCGACGAGGAAGCGGTCGGTCTTGACGGGGTTCCATACGGAGAGAGTCTTGTCGGACACGGTGATGTTTCCTGTGATTATCTGTCGAGGGTCGTCTTGCGGGCGCTGATCGTGCGTCCGCCATCGGGTGAGAAGAGATAAAGTTCGTTGGCGTCGAGCTTCAGCGCCACGCTCTGGTCGGCGGCAAAAGGCGCGACGTAGCTCAGCTGCACCGTGATGTTGCCGGTGCCGCTTTCCGAGGCGATGGTCCTGAGATTGCCGGCATCGACATAGAGAATGGTTTCGCGCCCGAGATGCTCGACCAGCCGGACCTGACCGTTGATCGCTCCGCCCTGCGCCCCGTCGGCGACCATCGATATGTTTTCCGGCCTCACACCGAGCGTCAGGCTGGTGCCCTTCGCCAGCACCGTCGCCTCCGCCAGTTCCACCGTCACCGGCACGAGGCCTGGTGCGGAGACCGTGACATTGCGGCCGGACACTTCGTCGAGGGTAACGCCGAGGAAGTTCATCCGCGGGGCACCGAGAAAGCCTGCGACGAAGAGATTGTCTGGGTTGCGGTAGAGTTCGAGCGGCGAGCCGACCTGCTCGATCACCCCCTGGTTCAAGACGACGATGCGGCTTGCCATGGTCATGGCCTCCACCTGGTCGTGGGTGACATAGACCATGGTGGCGCCGAGTTCGGCATGCAGGCTGCTGAGTTCGACGCGCATCTGGGTTCTGAGTGCCGCATCGAGGTTCGACAACGGCTCGTCGAAGAGGAAGACGTCGGGCGAACGGGTGATCGCCCGGCCGATCGCCACGCGCTGCCGCTGCCCGCCGGAGAGCTGCTTCGGCCGTTTCCCCAGCTGATCGGTGATCCTCAGGATCTTGGCTGCGCGCGCCACCGCCGCCTCGATCTCGGCCTTCGGGCGCTTGGCCATGCGCAAGCCGAAGCCCATGTTCTCCGCCGCTGTCATATGCGGATAGAGCGCATAGGACTGGAAAACCATAGCAATGCCGCGATCCCCTGGCTCCTGTTTGCTGACGTCGCGGCCGTTGATCAGGATCTGGCCGGAGGAGATCTCCTCCAGGCCGGCGATCGTCTTCAAAAGCGTGGATTTGCCGCAGCCGGAGGGGCCGACCATGACGATGAACTCGCCTTGCGCTACGGAAAGATCGATGCCGCGCAGCGCATGATAGGCGCCGTAATTCTTGTTGATCTGTCGGAGTTCGAGACTGGTCATGCGTCCTGGCTCTCTGCTGTTGAAATCGGAACTTCCAAGGGCTCGTTGTCGAGATCGCTCATCCCTTCACCGCGCCCATCGTCAGACCGGCGATGAAGTGCCGCTGCATCAGGAAGAACATGACGACGGGCGGTACGGCGACGACGATGGTGCCGGCGGAAATCAGGTTCCAGGCCGAGACCCACTCGCCGCGAAGATTGGCAAGGCCGGCAGTCACAGGTTTGACGGAGTCGCTGACGGTCAGCACCACGGCCCAGAAATAATCGTTCCAGATGAAGGTGAAGATCAGGATGGCGAGTGCGGCCAGCGCCGGCCGCACCAGCGGGATCGCCACATGCCATAGCGTCTGGAAGGGAGACGCCCCCTCGGCGCGCGCCGCCTGGAACAGTTCATCGGGCAATGCCGCGATGAAATTGCGCATGAACAACGTCGCAAAGCCGGTCTGGAAGGCCACATGAAAGATGATCAGCGCCGCCGTCGTATCGATCAGGTCGAGCCGGACCATCAGATCGCGCACCGGGATCATCATGATCTGGTGCGGCAGGAAATTGCCGCCGACGAACAGCGCGAAGATCAGCATGTTGCCGGGAAAGCGATAGCGCGACAGCACATAGCCGGCGAGCGTGCTCAGCACCAGCACGCCGATCACCGAGGGAATGGTGATCGTCAGGCTGTTGAGGAAATAGCGGGCCATCGGTGTCTGTGTAAAGACATCAGTATAATTATCGATGACGCCGATGCCGGTCGGCCATCCCCACAGATTGCCGCCCATCACATCCTCGGTCGAGCGGAACGAGGTGAGGATGATCGCAAACAGCGGGCAGAGCCAGAGCAGCAGGACGATGACGACAGCGAGCACGTAGAGACGGCGCTGCCAGATGGCGGCATCGGGAATGGGACGAGGATACATCAGCCTCCCCTTTCTTCGGTATGGATGATGCGGCTGAGGTACCAGACGATGAAGACGGCCATGATCACGAACAGCACCGAGGCGATCGCCGCGCCGTAACCGAAGCGGTAGGAGAAGATCGACTGTTCGAACATCTGGTAGGCGAGAACCGAGGACGAACCGAAAGGACCGCCGTTCGTCATCACCGACACCATGTCGAAGGACCTGAGCGCCCCGACGACGGTGACGGCAATGGCGATGAAAGTGACCTGGGTCAGCTGCGGCAGCACGATGTGCCACAACATATTCCAGCCCCTCGCCCCGTCGACGCGCCCTGCCCCGATCAGCTCTTCGCTCAAATTGTTGAGGCCGGCGAGATAGAGCACCATGCAGAAGGTGATCTGCGGCCAGAGCGCGGCAATCACGATGGCGAAAGTGACGAAATGCTCGTCGGAGAGAACCGCCGGCGCCGTCGCCCCGAACGCCCTGAAGATCAGCGCGAGCAACCCGAACTCCGGCGTATAGACCCAGGTGAAGACGACGCCGACCGTCACCGAGGCAAGAACCAGCGGAATGAAGAACAGCGACTTCAGGAAGCGCATGCCGCGGATTTTCTGGTTGACCAGCAGCGCGATGGCGAGCCCGAGAGGTGGTGCCGCCATGAACATCGCCAGCCAGATCAGGTTGTTCTTCAGCGACACGTAGAATTGCGGATCGTTGTAAAGCTCGACGTAATTGCCGAAGCCGATCCAGACCATCGGGCCGAAGCCATCCCAGTCGTGCAGGCTGATCCAGAGACTCCTGACGGCCGACAGCAGGATGACCGTGAAGAACAGCACGATCGCGGGCGCGATGAGCAAAGTCGGGGTAAGCCACCAACGCTGGCGGCGCCATAACATCAACATATCAGGAGCCTCATATTATAGTACGGCGCCTTGCCACCCAGGCGAAGAGTAGGCTGCGGGCAAAGCCCTCCAACCTCTCTTTCGTCATGCTCGGGCTTGTCCCGAGCATCTACCCACGTCGATGCGCAGCAGATCCTCGGCACAAGGCCGAGGATGACGTCGAGTGAAGGGCGCAGCCTACCAACAAACTGGGCTGAGACGTCCAGGTCAGATCTTGTAAATCCGCTTGCGCGTGCCTTCGAGGCGCGTCAGGATGGCCTTGCGCCGGTCGGGCTTGGCCATGAACTCCTGGAAGCCGACGAGACCTGCCTGCGCCATGTCGGGGTCGCTGTCACGATCGTAATATTGCGACGTGCCCTGCACCGTCTTCATCGTCTCGACGGCGACATTGACGAGCGGATCCTTGCTCGGCGGTAGATCGTTGCGTGGTGGCACGTTGCCGGCCGGCTCCAGATAGGCCGCCAGATTCTCCGGCTTGTAGAAATAGGCGAGGAATTCGCGTGCGCCCTGCTTGTTCTTGGCCTTGGCGGGAATATGGATCGAATTGACCGAGAATTCCTCGAAGTGGCCGACCTTGGCGTCGAGCACCGGGAAGGTCGCATAGGAGAGCTGCGGCAGATCTTCGGCGGTGAAAGCCGAGCGCAGGAAAGCACCGAGGTTCATCATGCCGGCCTTCTTCTGCGCCAGCAGCGCCGCGGCCTCCTGCCAGCCGAAGGACGTATGGTTCTCCGTGAAGAACCCCTTCGAAATCATAGCCTCCCACTGGTCGAAAACCGGCGTCAACGCGGGATCGAGATAGCTCATCTCGCCGTTCATCAGCGCCATATGCTTGTCGAGGCCGTTGACGCGCAGGTTCATCTGGTCGAACCAGCCGGCCGCCGGCCACAATTCCTTGGTGCCGATCGCCACCGGCGTGATGCCCGCGGCCTTGCACTTGTCGCCATAGGCCATGAACTCTTCGGCTGTCTTCGGCACGGTCAGGCCATGCTGCTCGAACACATCCTTGCGGTAGAACATGCCCCAGAGCGTGCCGCCGGTGGGAAGGCCATATTGCTTGCCCCCGTCGGTGACGGCGCCGGCCGTGGCACCCAGCACGTCCTTGTACTTCTCCTTCTCGAAAAGGTCGGAGATGTCGTCGAACAGGCCGCGCTTGACGAAGGCGCGCATGCGGTTGCCCGAAAACCAGGAGCAAATGTCAGGCGCGCCGGCGACGAGATAGTTGCGAATGGCCGTCTTGTGGGCCTCGTGGTCCATATTGTTGATGACGACGTTGACGCCGGCTTCCTTGCTGAAGCTCGCGGCGATCGCCTTCAGCGCTTCGAGCGCAGCGCCATTGTTTTCGGCCGAGATCATCGTGACCTCTTGGGTCTGCGCGATCGCAGGGATGGGAAAGCTGCAGCTGACCGCTGCGGCGGAAACCACGCCAGCGCCCTTCAGGAAGCTTCTGCGGGTGGTCGACGGAAATTGCTTCGAGAATGCCATTGAATTCCTCCCAGTTGATCGATCAAACACCACCTTCCCGGCACCTCCTCCACGAAGCGCTCGATCAGGTATTCAACGCTGCGATCCACCCGCGATCCCGGCATATAATCCGCTTAGCTCAGTTGATCGGCGGCCAAACTTATGCATAGATCGAACCAGCCTGCAATAATTAATTTACAAAATTAAGGAACTCAATCGTGAAGCTGAAAGGCGACCAGACCACGGCGAGAGCCATGAACCGACGTCTCATCCTCAATCTCCTCCGGCGCGAGGGGCCGAGGAGCCGCGCCGATATCGCCACCGTCATCGGCTTGAGCCCGGCCGCCGTCACCTTCGTCGTCGCCGACCTTTTGGAAGAAGGCATCGTCATCGAAGGGAAGACCGTGCCCGGCCTCACCGGCCGTCGCCCGATCCCGGTGGATATCAACTACGAGCACGCGCTTGCCATCGGCTTCAAACTCATGGTCGATTCGGTGGAGTGCGTGGCAACCGACCTTGCCACCAACCCCGTCGCCGCCATGCGGGTAGGTCTCGACGGCCACGACCCGGATAAGGTCGCCGACTTGCTGGCGAGCACCGTTCCTGAACTGGTGAAGCTCGCCGGCCGGCCCGACGCCAAGCTCGCCGGCATCGGCATCTCCATGCCCGGCGTCATCAACCACGAACAGGCGGCCTGCGTGCGCAGCTACCGATTCAAATGGGACAATGTCCCCCTCGCCTCACTGGTCGCCAGCCGCGTCCATGTGCCGGTCTGGCTGGAAGACGACACCAACGCCTATGCCATTGCCCAGCAGCTCTTCGGGCTCGGCCGCCAGCATCGCAACATGGCCGTTCTGGCCGTCGGCGTCGGCATCAGCTGCGCGCTTGTCGTCGACGGCAAGCTCTACCGCGGCGCCAATGGTGCTGCCGGCAAATTCGGCCACACTCTCTACGAAGAGAACGGCCGGCTCTGCGAATGCGGCAAGCGCGGCTGCCTGATGGCCCATCACTCCGAAGCCTCGATGCTGAGACGCTGGCGGGAAGCGACTGGCCGCGAGCAACTGGGACTGCCGGAACTGACGGCTGCGCTCGCATCAGGTGATGCCGCGGCTCTCGCCCTCGTCGCCGATTCCGGCCGCGGCATCGGCACCGCCCTTGCCAATCTCGTCAACATTACCGATCCCGAAGTCATCGTCGCCGGCGGCGAAGCCGTCTCCCTCGGCGACCCTTTCCTGACGCCACTGCGCGAAGCTCTCGCTGCCCGGACCTTCCGAACCGCCCCGCCCCTCTTGCCTGACTGGGAGGACAATTCCTGGGCCCGAGGTGCCGCCGCGCTGGTGACGCAGAAGATATTCGACTTTGAATCGTCTGGTGGGGTGACGAATATAGCCGGCCTGGCGGGTGTCAGCGTCTCCGGTTCGTCGTCGGCGGCGTGATTCATGCAATGGCGTCGCCCCACGCTCCTCATCAAGTCAGGTCAATCATGGGTAGACATCTCTTTTAGGCCCGCCGTGCCGCTCGCCAAAGTGGCACGCTGGGAGGTCACGTTCCAGCCAAATTCGCCATCGCCTACGGAAGGCTACCGCCCAGGGCCTCAACCGTTCCTCAGCCAGCCCACCTCCCGCAAAACTGCCTTCGACAGCGTCTCGGGTGTCTTGCCGTCCGTGTGCACGACGATCATGCCCGTGGCATCTTCACTCGCCATGCGCCGGGCTTGTCGAAGCGAGCGCTCTGCCTGCTCTTCGGCACCGGAGCCAACCTCGCGCTGGGCGAGGCGCGCCAGGATCGTCGGCTCCGTGGCGGCCAGGCGAACCACGGTGATCTCTGCATCAGGTATTGCGGCCATAATCCACCGCCGGTCGAAAGCGAGGTGCATCATGACGCCTGACATGATCAGGCGCGAGTGCCCCAAGGCCCGGTATGTCGACCAGATCGCCGCCAGGTTGATGCTGCTGACGTCGAGCGTTCCAGGCCGGTGTCTCTCAAGATCCTCCGGGCTAGGGCGCGGGAACACGCGATCGAGTTCGTCCGTTTCAATAACCGCATGCACCACGCCTTCAGCGGCAAGCTGAGCGCTCATCTCCCAGCACAGAGTGGATTTTCCGACGCCGGCCGGCCCAGTGACCAGGACGATTTCCATACCGTCTCCTCATGTCGATGCAGTGCTATTTCTCCAAATAACGGCAGGTTGGCAAGGGCGACGCGACGGAATGTCTGTATCGCTTGGCAAAAGAACTCATCGCAATATCACAAAGAGTAGCTGTTCCCAGCCATCCAACCCCACGCAGCCCTGCCGCCCCCGCAGGATACACTGGCTTACAAAAATAGGGGTCCGCAGACACATCCCTGGTTCAATCATCGACTTAAATCCCGATGCGGCCAACCGGTCGGAAATGGTCAATTCAGGAAGGATGACGACATGAAAATGATCCAGGCTATCGCGCTCGCCCTTGTTCTCGGCGGCGCAGTGACAGCACAAGCGGAACAGCCGCTACAGCGCACCGATCTCATCAAGAACGATATCGATGTGCCCGGCCACGAGGTCGTTCAGGTGCGCGTCGATTTCGCGCCCGGCGTTCTCGCCCCCAATCATTCGCATCCCGGCGAGGAGATCGCCTTCGTCATCGAAGGAACCCTGGAATACCAACTCGAGGGCAGGCAGCCGATTACCCTTAAAGCCGGCCAATCCTTGTTCATTCCCACCGGCGTCGCTCACTCTGCGAAGAATGTCGGCAGCGGCAAGGCGTCGGAATTGGCAACCTACATCGTCCGCAAAGGGGCGCCGCTCGTCATGCCCGCCAAGTGAGCCGTTCGTATCACCAGTGATCAGGCTGGCACCACATTTCTTCCCATTCCTGTGCTCTCGCAGGAATGGAGGAAACGTGGGTTTTGGCTGCCATTGATAAGAATTCGCTTTGCCGACGCCGCCCTTCGTCCCGTTCACGGAGAGAGGGTTAGCGCGAAGGGCGCCCCCGAGCCGGATGGCGACAGACAGCCACGCCGCTTGCGTGCGGGCTGCCGTTTCGCCCTTGCGGTCGCCTTCTATTCACGGCAGCATGTCCGTGTTCTCAATCATCTGAACCTCTCACATCAGGAGGATTATCATGGCAACGTCGGAGCGGCCGGCCTTTGTCGTCCATTGGAGCGAGATCGAACGGCCTGACGACTCGCATTATGACGATGACGACGAGTTGATGAGCATCGGTGCGCCTTTCGGACGCTATTTCGGCCTGACGAAATTGGGCATTCATCACGAGCGCTTGCCGCCTGGCCGGCGCACATCTTTTCCGCATGCCGAGAGCGCCGAGGAAGAATTCGTCTATGTCATCGAAGGCGCGCCCGACGTCTGGCTCGATGGCCATCTCTATCGGCTGAAGCCCGGCGACGCCGTCGGATTTCCTGCCGGCACCGGGATCGCCCATAGTTTCCTCAACAACACGCAAGCCGAAGTGCATCTCCTCGTCGTCGGCGAGCGCCACAAGGCCGAGAACCGCATTTTCTACCCGCTCCACCCTCACCGCAGACCGCTGCATAATGATTGGTGGGATGACCATCCCACTCACGCCCTCGGTCCGCACGATGGAATGCCGGACCTGGTGCGGGAAGCAAAGAACAGAGGAAGCAGCGAATAGATCAGCCAGGCCGATAGCCGGCCGAAATGGCGGCTTCGCGCAAGGCGGAGACCAACGCTTGCGTGGAGCTTCGACGGTTATGGGCTCAGGCCAGCCAAACGCAACAGCTGGTCATTTTCGTTTGCAACGCCTTCCGTCAGCCGGGCGGCGGCAATCGCGGGAAGCCAGGCCAGAATGGCGCTGACCTCCGATCCGGTGACCGAGGCGTAAGCTTCGACATAGCCCATTGCCCGGTCCGGCATCGCATGGTGCAACAACACGTATGTTCGGCAGACATCGGCCAAAGGATTGCCGCAGCAGGCGTCGAGCCAGTCGACGATCATGAACCCCTGCCCCGACCCGTGGATATTCCATGGGTGAAAATCGCCGTGACACACCCTGTCGCCATCCGGAAGAGAATCGAGTTTCGACAGGAGCCGCTTTCTGGACGCAGCATCCAGCCCCTCGGCTCGCCGGATCCTGGCGGAAAGCCTGGCCATGAGAGACGGCAACCCTTCGCCGGGTTTTTCGTGAAGTCTTCGATGCAGTTGCGCCATGTCTTCAAGCGGCGCTCTTCCTGCCGTCGAGACGAATTGGTCGGCAAAACAGGAGCTGGGCGCGCGATCCATCAACACGCCCCAGCGCCCATCGAATTCGCCGACCGCGTGGACCTTTGGCGCCGGCAGCGCGAGGCTCTCAAGAATCGACAGGTTCGCGGCTTCCCTGAATGACGACGCCTTGGAGGCGGCGCGCCTGTACAGCTTCAGCGCCAGGGCGCCATATTCGAAGACTTCGGCCTCTTTACCCGAACCAAGGATCCGACCGATTTCGGTCATTGCGGTGCCTCAATTTCTGATTTCAGCAAGATTGCATGGTGATCTCGCGAGAAATGCCGCGATCACCGCCATCGCAGTTTGCCACGGTCGACCAAAACGGGGGAGCGAAATTGTCGAGGCAGCACCTGCAGGCGGCACGCTTGGCCGGCGGCCATAGGCCTCCAAAGAGACGCCGGGCGCTTGCATCTGGATGCACTCCATGCGTTGGATTCGTCCTTAAACTAATCCGGATAATTTGTCAGAGGAGCGTCGACGATGAAGACCGCCATCATATTCGACTGTGAATTTCTTTGCCTGGAAGGCTCGCAACGCAGATTTTGGTGCGCGGCCCACGATCCCGATCCCGTCATTGCGCAGATCGGAGCCGTCAAGCTCGGCCTGGAAAGCGAGTTTCCGACCCTCGATACGTATAAATCCTACGTCCGGCCCATCGATCGCTTCGGTAAGAGGTATCCGCTCGATCCTTATTTCACCAATCTGACCGGCATCACAGAAGAGGATATCGACGCCCATGGCGTAGCGTTGGAGGATGCCCTTTCCGGCATCGACAGCTTCTCGGGCGGCGCCCGGTTTTGGTCGTGGGGCAAGGACGAGCTGAACATGTTGGCCATCAGCTGCTATGTCGCCGGTATTCAGCCTTCCATCCCGGCCCGCCGCTTCGACAACGCCGTCAAGCTTCTCGTCGCTGCGGGCATGCCGATCGAGGATTTGGCAAAGACACCCAGCAACAAACTGGCCGACTATTACGAGGTCGAACATTCTCCATTGCGTGGGCATGACGCTCTCGACGACGCTCTGTCGATATCATACACGCTGCAACATCTGATGAAGATCGGAAAATTGCAGCCCGAGGTCTTCGACCGAAGCTGAGGACAGAGAGAACGTCCCGATCCTCCCCTACCGCGCAAACCTGCGGGCGCCAGCCACACACAGGATGACGGCAACAGTCACGGCGAGCATGGCTGAGGTCACGGGCTCGTGCAGCAGGGTTGCGGCAAGCGCGAGGCCGAAGAACGGCTGGAGCAGCTGCAGTTGGCCGACCGCCGCGATGCCGCCCTGCGACAGGCCGCGATACCAGAAGATGAAACCGATCAGCATGGAAAACAGCGAGACATAGGCAAGGCCGAGCAGCGCCGGCGTTTCGATGCCGGAGAAGGTTGCCGGCCGATGGAAAACTGCTACCGCGACCGTCACCGGCAGCGACAGCACGAGCGCCCAGGAAATCACCTGCCATCCGCCGAGCGTGCGCGAAAGCTTGCCGCCTTCGGCATAACCGAGGCCGCAGACGATGACCGCCGCCAGCATCAGCAGATCGCCGACCGGCGAGGCCGTCAGGCCTTGCGTCAATGCGAATCCCGCCACCAGCGCGCTGCCGAGAACGGAAAAGGCCCAAAATGCCGGCTTCGGCCGTTCTCCGCCACGGATCACGCCGAAGATCGCGGTTGCGAGCGGCAGCAGGCCGATGAAGACGATCGAATGGGCTGAGGTGACATGCTGCAGCGCCAAGGCCGTCAGCAGGGGAAAGCCAACCACGACGCCGAGCGCCACGACCGCCAAGGAGAGAATATCACCTCGGCTCGGCCGCTTCTCTCTGAAAGCAATCAGTAGGCCGAGGGCGAGGAAGCCGGCGATCGCCGCGCGCGCCACCGTGAGGAAAACCGGATCGAACTGCATCACCGCCACGCGGGTGGCCGGCAGCGATCCGCTGAAGATCACCACCCCGATAACGCCATTGATCCATCCCGATGCTATGCGGTCCATGATGCGCTGCACTCCTTCATGCTCTCACTCTTATCGGCCAACACGGATGGTCATGACAGTGACAGTCTGATACGATTTTACGAAACTGTAGTGATGCAGAGAGCAATACGGATGAACGAAGGACGCACACGCGTAGAGATGGTCGCCGCGACGATCAGGCAGCGCATCGCCGGGCGCAGCCTGACACCGGGGGCAAGACTGCCTTCCGTCCGGGGGCTGGCTGCGACGTTGAAGCTGTCGACTTCGACCGTCGTCGACGCTTATGAGCGGTTGGTCGCCGAAGGCGCGATCCTGGCAAGACCAGGCTCGGGATTCTACGTCGCCAATCAGGCAGCGCCCTTTGCGCTTGCCGAGGCTGGGCCGAAGCTCGACCGGGCGGTCGATCCGTTCTGGATATCGCGGCAATCGCTGGAGGCCGGCGAAGCCGACCTGAAGCCCGGCTGCGGCTGGCTGCCGCCCTCCTGGCTGCCGGGGGACGGCATGCGCCGCGGGCTCAGAACACTTGCCCGCGCCGACGGGCCGGCGCTCGCCGATTACGGCTCGCCGCTCGGCTTGCCGCAACTGCGCCAGCTGATTTCCCGCCGCATGGGTGAACGGGGGATCGAAGCCTCCCCGGATCAAATCATGCTGGCCGATTCCGGCACGCAGGCAATCGATCTGCTCTGCCGCTTCCTGCTGGAACCCGGCGACACGGTGCTGGTCGACGATCCCTGCTATTTCAATTTCCATGCGCTGCTGCGCGCCCATCGGGCAAAGATCGTCGGTGTGCCCTACACCGCGTCCGGTCCCGATATCGAGATGTTTGCGCAAGTCGTCGCCGATGAGCGTCCACGGCTCTACATCACCAACTCCGCCATCCACAATCCGACCGGCGCAACCTTGTCTCCCGTTACGGCTCACCGGGTTCTAAAACTCGCCGACCAGTTCGACCTGGCCATTATCGAGGACGATATCTTCGCCGATTTCGAGCACACGCCGGCACCCCGCCTTGCCGCCTTCGACGGGCTCGAGCGGGTCATTCACATCGGCAGCTTCTCGAAGACCCTGTCGGCTTCGGCCCGCTGCGGCTTCGTCGTGGCGAAACCGGAATGGATCGACGGCCTGACAGACCTGAAGATCGCCACCTCCTTCGGCGGCGGCCGGCTGACGGCGGAACTGGTGCTGAACGTCTTGAGCGACGGCAGCTATCGCAAACACATGGAGACGCTGAGACACCGGCTCTCCCGGGCGATGAGCGAGGTCTCGGCCAAGCTGAAGAATCTCGGCATAACGCCCTGGCTGGAGCCCCAGGCCGGGATGTTCCTCTGGTGCCGGCTGCCCGATGGCATCGATGCGGCTGATGTGGCGCGGGCCGCACTCGAAAAGAGAATCGTTCTGGCTCCCGGAAACGCATTCAGCCTGTCGCAATCGGCAACGAATTTCATGCGCTTCAACGTGTCTCAAACGCTCGACCCGCGCGTCTTCGAAGCGGTCGGCGACATCCTGACAGGAAGAGGATGATGGAAGGTGGCAGTCCGGGATCGAGCGCCTGCTACCACTTCTCCCCAACACGGAGAAGAGTTATATGGCAGCGCCTCTCCCTTCCTGAAAGCGTCTTTTGCGGAAACGGAGGGGATGTGCTTTCTTCCAAGCCCTTACCCGGTAACCATCAGAACGACCGGTGGACCGCTTTGTCATTGGCAAGACGGGTCACGCAGCCTTCGAGCTTGGCTAGCAACAGATCGAAGTCGAGCGGCTTCGTCAGATAGTCCGCCGCTCCGCCGCGAAGGCCGGCCAGCGTATTTTCCCGGTCGGTCAGCGCCGTCAGCAGGATGAAGGGAATATTGGAGAGCTCCGGGTGATTGATCTGAATTTCGGCCAGAAGCTGGTGCCCGTCCATCACAGGCATCGAAATGTCGCTGATGACGATATCGGGCCACTTCGACAGGATCATTTCCAGCCCCTCGGCGCCGTTGGAAGCCTCGAGCGTCTTGTAGCCGGCTTCGCTCAACTCTTCGACGAGCAGGTTCCGGATCTCGACTTCGTCTTCTATGCACAGGACGGTAACCATGAGCTCTTCCTTAAGCTGCGACTTGTTGATCCGACAATAGAAACTCTGTTGGCAAAAGAATGGTGAATGTTGTGCCTTTGCCGAGTTCGCTCGTCACCTCGACGGTGCCGCCATGCAACTCGACGACCTGTTTGACGACGTTGAGGCCGATGCCCGTTCCGGCAATACCCGTCGCCCTGCGGGCGCGATAATAGGGCTGGAACAGCTTCGGCAGATCGTCCGCATCCATGCCGATGCCGCTGTCGGAGATGGCGATCTCCACCGTCTTCTCATCGGCCTGGGCGCGAACATGAATGTCAGGCGCGTTGGGCGAATATTTGACGGCGTTCGAAATCAGGTTGGTGAAGACCTGCTCCATCGCGCTGCGGTCGAACGTCAATACATCCGGTATCGGCTCGAGATCGAGATGGAACACATGCGAGCGGCTGAGATGGCGCTGTCTGTCGCAGCAGGCGACAAGCAGGGCTTTCAGATCGCCTTCGCTGCGCTTCAGTGTGATCTGTCCGGTTTCGAGCCGGCCGCTGGCGAGAATGCTCTCCATCAGATCGACCATGCGCACGACCGCGCTTCGGATCACGCCGGCTTTTTCGTGAACGTAATCGCCGCTGACGTTGGTCGTCGAGCGGCAGAGCCGCTGGGCAGCGGCGTCGATGATGGCGAGCGGCGTGCGAAACTCGTGCGAAGCCATGGCGACGAACTGGCGCTGGAGCGCATTCACCTGGCGTTCGTGCACCAGCAGGCGATCCAGTTCCTCTCTCTGCCTTTCGATCTCGGCCGTTCGATCGACCACCATCTCTTCCAGATGGTTGCGGTGGTGGGTGAGCTGCGCCTGGCTGTCCAGCAGGGTCACCGAGGTGGCATGCAGACCTCGTCCGAGCCAGAAGACGACGGCAATCAGCAGCGCAAGGCAGCCAAGTCCCGCCGGCGCAATCTGCTGAAGCAGCATGAATCCGGGCAGGATAGGCGGCCACACGAGATAGCCGATCGTGCCGCCGTCATGGGACGGCACTGGCACTTGCGCCCGCTCGTCCTCCCCTTTCGAGGGCGCGAAATGCAATCCTTCGAGCCGCGCGTAATGGGCGATGCTTTCTGCAGCTTTTCCATCGATGAACTTGACAGAAATGGCGATGAACTCCTGGCCCGCCTCGATCTGCATCCGGGTCGAGCTCGGCAGAATAGGACGCGCGCTGGCAATTGCCGGCCGGTTGCCGATCATGATCGTCCGAACCGCGGCCAGTTGCCCGAGCGCTTCGGCGCCGGGTTTTGCAGCCGGCTCGACAAGAACGGCGCGCATCTCTCCGGCGAGAGCGGTCACTTCTCGGCCATCGTCGTCACCGAGCCGCGGCGGCACGGCATCCGCGCCGTCGCGGAAAGCAAACATCAGGCGATTGGTATCGTCGAAGATATAGGTCCTGTCGTGCCCGAAATACCGGCTCGTCCATTGGCCGACATTGTCGAGCAGCCATTCATGGTTCCGCTGCTTGGCATAAAGGAAGGCATCGTCCCATTTGGTGACGCTTTCCTGCTCCCGGGGAAGTGCCGCGATCTGCTCTTCCAATCCTTGGCCGACGAAGTCGGCCTGTCGGCGCAACGAGAGATCGTCGACCTTCACCGCGGCGAGCCACGCAAATCCGCACAGCAACACAGCCGCGGCGCACGTGAGCGTCACCAAGACGAATGTAATGTGGGATGTGAGCCCGACCTTCAATACCTGCAACCTTTTGATGGCGCCCGCTGTCGAGAAATTGACACGCAAAGGTTGACGGACCGTGAATTATGCGCTCCCGTGCGGGTCTGCGGCAGGTCTCCGATAGGCATTCCGCAATCGTTGAAGGAGAAGCACATGGATGCAGCGGCATCGCCGGATACGTTAGGCATCAGGATCGAGCCGATCGCTGCCGTCCATATCGACAGCTTTCATCGTACGCTGGACGTCGTCGCGCGGGAGAAAAAATACCTGTCCATGCTGGAAGCATCGCCCCTGCCCCAGACTCGTGAGTTCGTGATGGGCATGATTGCGAAGGGCAATCCGCAATTCGTTGCCACCGCTGAAGGCGAGGTCGTCGGTTGGTGCGACATCAGCCGGCATTTCTTCCCGTCGCACGCCCATCGCGGAAGGCTAGGAATGGGGGTCCTTCCCGCCTATCGCGGCAGGGGTCTCGGACGAAGGCTCGTCCAGACCACATTGAAAGCGGCGCAGGAAACCGGTTTCGTAAGGGTCGAACTCGATGTTTACGAAGACAACGCCCGTGCTATCGCTCTCTACGAAAAGGTGGGATTTGCGCGTGAAGGCATCGTCCGGCGTGCGGCGTGCATCGATGGCCGGTTCATCGATGCGACCAGCATGGCGCTTTTGTTCGATGAGCGCGGCTTCTCATAGATCCTGGTATCGCCGTCGATTTCTGAAAAAGCTCCAGCAAGCCGATAGAGCACTTCCGAGGCCCTCCGGTCGGCAAACAATAAGCAGAATCGACGCGGGAGGCTGGCAGTGGCGCACCAAATGTCGGCGTGCGGCCACCGATCGAATCGACAGAGCCGAAGCGGCCGTCGCCCTCCGGAGCCGACGGCTGAGGACGCAATCTTGCTTGACCACTGCGGTCCAGCCGAATTTCCTTGTCCAATCCGTATACGCACTGTGCATCCGAACCAACAAACTCTATCCCAGATCAATGATCCTGAGCCGGTGTGCGACGGCTGCGGCGGCGCCCCGGCTGGAGACGGAAAGCTTGCTCAAAATGTTAGACACATGAACGCTCGCCGTTTTCGAGGAAATGAATAGATTCTTCGCGATCTCCCGATTGCTATGGCCAGCCGCGACTAGCCGGAGGACCTCGAATTCTCGATCTGTCAGGCCGAGGGGCGCCTTCGGCGCCCCCTCATCCTCTTCATCTCGTAAATTAATACGCGCTTTTGCAGCGAGGGCTTCAATCTGGTTGGCCAAAAGGCAGGCGCCGATCGAATGAGCAATCTTCGCACCGTGCCTGAAATGGCGCGCTCCACTCGCCCGCTTGCCGGCGTTCACTGCGGCGGCACCTGCTTGCATAAGGGCGTACGCCTGCCGAAAGGGCTGGTTCAATCCAGCCCAGCTTTGGGCAACCGCAGCCCATCCATCGAGATCAGAAACCGTGGCGCGCGACATCTCAGCCAAAATCGCCAGCCTCTCGGTCTGCTCTACCATATTTCGGCATGGGGTCTGAGCGGCAAGCTCGGCCAGTTCCAGAGCAACGTCTCTCTGGTTCGTATCGACGGCAACGCGGATGGCGGAAGCCAGGAGCGGCCAGGAGGCGCTCCCTCGCTTCTCCAGATGCGCCAGAGCAGATCTCACCAAGAGCGCCGACTGATCCACGTCACCTGATAAAGCCGAGCTTTCAATGTCAAATTTCAGAAGGTTGGCTGCCATACGGCTGGCAATTTGGGGGCCTGGCGGGAGAGCGCGCAACGATCTTGCCGCTGCAGCAATTCGATCCGCATCCCCTAATGCCAAGGCGATCTCCGCTTGGCATTCGAAGACGTGAACAAGCCCCAATGGCAGCGGATCCAGTGCCGCCATCCGTTCGCATGTCTCAGTGGCTTCGGAGACACGGCCCAAGACCAAGAAGGCGCGGCAAAGGGGCGAACCAACCAGTGCTCCTATATACCGTGCCTGCCCGAGCTCGACCGTCCGCGCAAAAATTGCCGGTCCGATCTTAATGACCTGACCATATTCTCCTGCGTCGAGCAGGGCCTGCAGCAGTGCTGCGCCCGCAAGAATCTCGACTCGGCCTATGGATACCTGCTCCGCCCGCATTGCGACGGTCCGATGGGCATCGATGCGAGACACGTTCGGCGCCCTGTCCAGCGACGCCGCAATGATCAGTGCCTCGATACGGTATTCCTCATCGTCGAGCCTCTCCGCCAAATCCCTCAGTTCCTCGCCCAAGCACCTGGCGCGATCGAGCTCTCCCCGTAAAATCAGCGCACGGGAAAACTGCCCCAAGGCATCAGCGCGCAACCTTGTGGGACGGACTGCGTGATCGAGCGCGCGCTCAAGGTCTGCGATCTCGCCTGGGAGAAGCGCGTGCTGACGCATTACCGCGCGCTGCAGAAGAAGCGCCGCCAATTGCTCGCCATCGCCGTCGGCATCCAGTTCGGTGAGTGCGCGTTCGACAAAGGCGAGCCCCTGCTCCGCCTCCGCTGCCCAGCAGGCGGCGTCAGCAGCGAGTTCCAACACCTTGCAATGGTCCACGCCGATCAATCCAGTCGCACCTTCGACCTCGGGCCACGCCGCTAACACGAGCTTCAGCATCTCCATCTGGTCTACATAGGCAAAGGTGGCAGCGGCTTCCGCCGCAGCATGCCAGGCCCATTTTAGGCAACGTTCCGCTTGACCTGCGCCGTGCAAATGGCGCGCGAGCGCTACGGAATGCCAAATCCGGTAGCTTGGAACCGGTCCACGTTCGAGCACGTCGGCATAGAAGCGATGGATGGCCACCTTTTCGCCGGCGATCAGGTCGCCCCGCACTGCGTCCTGGATGAGCGCGTGGCGGAACGCATATCCATCACGATCGGCCGCGACGACCCCCGCCGAAATCGCGGGGCGCAACAATTGCGCGAGCTCGAGGTCAGGTTTGTTCGTCACGTTGCGAAGTAGCGAATGGGTTATATGCGGTCCGCCGAGCGCCAGCACTTTCAACAACTCACCCGTGGATGCCGGCAGGTCTCTGACGCCTCTCAGCAGGTAATCGGTGAGCGAGCCTGGAACATCTATGCGCAAGCTTCCGCTCGCATCGATAAGTGCTTCGGTGAACAGCGGGATTCCGCAGCCCCGCAAATACACGCTGTTAATCATAGCAGGCGTTGGTGGCGACCCGAGCAGGCCTTGGAGCTGCATGGCGATCTCCGCGCGGGTGAGGCGAGGAAGTTTCAGCACATCACAACCATCGGAAAGAGAGAGGTCCACGATGGTTGTCCGCAATGCGTTGGGGCCGTTCGCCTCCTCGGGTCGATAGGTGACGATCAGCATGACCCGAGTTTTCTTCAGCCGCGTCGAAAGAAAGCGAAGCAAATCGCAGGTTCCCTGATCGGCCCAGTGAATGTCCTCGATGACCAGGACGAGCGGCATCTCGCGCGCCAATTCCTCGAACAGCTTTCGAAGTGTCTCGAACAGCCGCGACCTTGCGATGCCCGCATCAAATCGCTCGGAGGTCTCGCCGAGTTCGGGAAGAAGCCACGCCAGTTCTCGAGTACCCTCGCCGCTGACAAGCGATCCGACTGCCGACTGGCCGCGCAGACGAACCAATTCATGCAGCAGAGCTGTAATAGGCGCGTAAGGTAGGGCCGATTCCTGCTGCTCAATGCACCCACCTTTTAGGATCAAGGCACGGCCTGAGAGTCGGTCGGCGAACTCGTCGACCAGCCGGCTTTTTCCGCCACCTGCTTCTGCCCCGAGAAGAATGCAACATTGCCGACCGCCAGAGACATCTCGGAAAGCAGTTTCCATGGAATTGAGTTCTGCGGCTCTGCCCGAAAACCGCGCCCTTTTACGGAAAGTCGACACAAAATGCTCCGATACTTGGAATTCGAGATTGCAGAGATGAAGCCATAATCATCCCATGTGTACAACCGGCAGCAGGCTGCCCGATCCCGACGGTTTGTAAACACCAGCAGGCCGACCTTCCAAAGGCAGAGGTGGGGTTGATGCAGAGCGCCGCAGACTAGACTGCGCTCGGTCGGTCGACTGAATTTCTATGCCCCCAGACATGCATTTCAAACCAGTCCTACTGAATATGCCCGATGCGGCACCCCCCACCTTAGCCACAGTATGCGGACATGAAGGGAACATTTATGCGTGGGCGATCGGGTAACCGCCCTACGCTGCCCACCTCTTCTTGGACAATGGACATACGAAACGAAGGAAGGAACGGTTGGATGAAACTTTACTCTGCGCCCGGATTCTCCAGCTTGGCGGACCACATCGCCATGCTGGAGGCTGGAATTCAATTCGACCTGGTCAAGGTCGACCTAGAGACGAAGCAGATTGAAGGGGGCGGCCGATACATGGACATCAATCCGGCGGGCTATGTGCCCGCCCTTATGTTCGACGATGGTGAGGTGCTGACCGAAAATGTTGCCATCCTGGCTTGGATCGCCGACCGCGCACCGGAGTTGGCACCGCAGGGTCATCTGGGCCGCTTCCGCCTGATCGAGATGCTGAGCTTTCTTGCAACCGAGATTCACAAGCGCTTTCCCACCTACCTATCGCTTCCGAAGGAAGCCAGGGAGCCGACGGGCCAGCAAATAGTGCACTGGTTCGGCTTCGTCGCCGGCCGACTTGAGCGGGGCTATCTGTTCGGAGAGACCTTCACGGTCGCTGATGCCTATCTTTTCCAACTCGCGTGGGGCGCAACTCAACTCGGATTCGCTCTGCCCGAGCCGTTAGGCGAATACATCGCACGGATCGAACAACGGCCGGCGGTGCAAGCCGCGCTGCACCGCGAGGGCTTGGCATGAGTGGGCTGATGATCCGCACTGACGGAGTCGAGCTCGCGACGCAGAGCTTCGGCGATCCGAACCAGCCGCCGTTACTTCTGATCATGGGCGGAATGGCGTCGATGCTGTGGTGGCCGGAGGAATTCTGCCGTCGGCTCGCCGAACGCGGTCGTTTCGTGATCCGCTACGACCAGCGCGATTCCGGCCTTTCGACCAAATATCCGCCTGGTCGGCCCGGCTACACCTTCGAGGACGCCGTCGATGACGTTTTCCGTGTGCTCGACGGCTACGGAATCGCGAACGCTCATATCGTCGGATTTTCCCTCGGCGGCATGGTCGGGCAGGTGGCCGCACTGAAGAGGCCGGAACGCGTGCTTTCCCTAACGGCGATCAGTACCTCGCCGGTCGGTGTGGATAGATCCCATTTCCCTCCGAGCGGCGAGGCCTGGCTGGAACATATGGCCGTGGAGGCGGATTGGTCGGACCGGGCGGACGCGGTCGCGTACCTGGTCGAGGATTTGCGCCTGACCGCCGGAATGGCACATCCATTCGACGAAGCCGGAACTCGAGCCTTCCTCGAACGCGACTTCGACCGCTCCGGAGGCTATCTGAGCGCCACCAACCACAGCGTCCTCTTTGAGATTGGCGAGACATGGCGGGGCCGGCTCGACGAGATCAAGGTGCCGCTTCTCGTCCTTCACGGCACCGCTGATCCGGTCTTTCCGCCGACGCACGGAGAGACACTCGCGCGGACTGCGACAGACGCGAAGTTCGTGAAGATCGAAGGTGGCGGTCACGAACTTCATCCCGCAGATTGGGAAGAGATCATTTCCGCCATCGACGAACATGTCGAAAGATCGATGTGCGTCTAGTATCAGAGACAAGCCAATTGGGGATTGAGATATTGGGTCGTGCCCGGCCACTCCCCCTATCGGGCGAAAGCCTCGAACGGATTGTCGTGGGTCAGGCGCATCAGGGTCCCGTCGTCTATGCCCCGCCGTTTCAACTCGGGCAGCAAGACCGTGGAAAGATGGGTGTAAGGCTTGGGTGTTCCGCCCATCGGCAGCGCCGGATCGAACCAGCCGCGGTCATGACTCAATAACAGGCGATCGCCGCAGCCCGCTTCCAGCGCCTTGATCACCAGCTCCGCCACCTCGTTGTCCTCGCCCCGGCCGACATGGTCATATTCGATCCAGGCGCCTCGCTCGGCGACGGCGACGTTATAGGCGAAGTCCTTTTCTTCCTGCGTATGGATCGAGATGAACCTGTCGGCCCTGTAGCCCTCCGCCTCGATGACATCGAGCTGATCCATGACGACCCGTCCCCTGATCGTATGACTGCCGATAACGGCGTCTGTCTGCGCCGCCGCCCGCGCGGCTGCCCGCAGGATTTTCGTCTCGAGCGCCGTCATGCCGTCATCGCCGGCGCTGAGCTTGATCCAGC